>CADCQR010000047.1 GCA_902803685.1 uncultured Erysipelotrichaceae bacterium | reverse complement strand
TTTGTAATTTTTAGTAAAAAAATAGACAAATTTTATTTATGATGAAAAAACAATTCTAAAAATAGGAGAAAAAACCTAAACTCAAAAAAATATATGTTTGACAAGCTATAATTGCTGTGCTATAATTTTTGATGTTTGAAGCCTCAAGCTCAAACCGCATTGAAAAGGTGAAAAAACGATATATTCGTACCTCGAGAGCGAGTCTTAAGTAAAATAGAAGGAGGTATTTTAATGAACGCTGTTATTAAAGTTGGTGGAAAACAATATTATGTTACTGAAGGTTCAGAAATTAATGTTGAGAAATTAGAAGCCAATGCAGGGGATGTTGTAAATTTTAATCAGGTATTAATGCTTGATTCAAAAGTTGGGAACCCTTATCTTACTAATGTTACTGTTGAAGGCGAAGTTCTAAAAAACGGTAAGAATAAGAAAATCAGAGTTTTCAAATACAAGTGTAAGGACAGATCAAATCGTAGAACTCAAGGTCATAGACAACCATATACAAGAATCAAGATTACAAAAATTAATGGTTAATATATGATAAAAATATCGATTGATAGAGAAAATGCCATCTACAAAAAAATATCTATTTTGGGTCATGCTATGTATGATTCTTATGGAAAGGACATTGTTTGTAGTTCTGTTAGCAGTATAGTTATTACTACTGTCAATGGTATAATGGCGCTTAATAAGAAAAGTCTAAGCTACTTAGTTAGTAAAAAGGGTATGATTATTACTATTAAAACAGATGATATGACTACACAAATACTAATAGAAAACATGGTTAGTCTTTTAAAAGAGTTGGAAAAACAATATCCAGCTAATGTTGAGGTAAAGTAAGGAGGAGAATTATGAACTTTTTAAAATTAGATATACAAATGTTTGCTCACCACAAGGGGCAAGGATCAACATCTAATGGTCGTGATTCTGCAGGACGTAGACTTGGTGCTAAAGCAGCAGATGGTGAATATATTACTGCTGGTTCAATTTTATATCGTCAACGTGGAACTAGAGTATTCCCAGGTAAAAATGTAGGTCGTGGAAATGATGATACGTTGTATTCTACAATTGATGGAATAGTTAAATTTGAACGTTTAGGAAGAGATAAGAAGTGCGTATCTGTTTACGCTGTAGAAGAATAATATGAGCCTTAGTGCTCTTTTTATTTTATATTTCGTTTGTTATACTATAGTTATGGAGGGATTTACATGTTTGTAGATGAAGTGGAGATAAAAGTAGAGGCTGGAAATGGTGGAGATGGTTGTACGGCTTTTAGACGAGAAAAATATGTTGAAATGGGGGGCCCTTATGGTGGTAATGGTGGACATGGAGCAGATATTATATTTAAAGTTGATGAAGGTTTACATACGTTGCTAGATCTTAGGTACCAAAAAATAATTAAATCTGCAAATGGAGAAAATGGCCGTGGAAAAAATCAACACGGTAAGGGAGCTGCACCTATGATAGTTAAGGTTCCATTGGGTACCGTTGTAACTGATTTGGACACAGGCTTAATTGTTGCGGATTTGTTTAATAAAAACCAAGAAGCATTAATTGCTAAAGGCGGTCGCGGTGGACGTGGCAATACAGCTTTTAAGACTCAGACTAATACAGCTCCTGATTATTCTGAGCGCGGTGAAGAAGGGGAACACAAAAGATTGCTTATAGAGCTAAAAATGTTAGCCGATGTTGGACTTGTTGGTCTGCCAAGTGTTGGCAAAAGTACAATTATTTCTTGCGTTTCTAAATCTAGACCTAAGATAGCGGCTTATCATTTTACTACATTGAATCCTAATTTAGGAGTAGTAAAAAGTAGTAATGGTAGAAGTTTTGTAATGGCAGATTTACCTGGTTTGATTGAAGGAGCTTCTGATGGAGAAGGTCTTGGTGATAAATTTTTAAGACACATTGAAAGAACTCGTATAATTGCCCATGTTATAGATATGAGTGGAAGCGAAATGAGGAATCCATATGATGATTATATTTTGATTAATAATGAATTGGGAAAATTTAGTAAAAAGCTTCTAGAAAAGCCGCAAATAATCATTGCGAACAAAATGGATATTAATGGTGCTGTTGATAATCTTAATGAATTTAGGAAAAAAGTTAAAAATGTTAAGATTTATGAAGTCAGTGCTGCTACTAACACTGGGTTACAGAATGTAATTGATAATTTGTCAGATATGCTAGATGAAATTCCTGTTAATCCGTTATATGATGAAAGCCAAATAGAAACACACGTTTTGTATAAATTTAAAAAGGAATCACCATATACTATTTCCCGTGATGATGATGGAACTTGGGTTATTTCGGGAGCTGAAGTAGAAAGAGTATTTAAGATGACTAAGTTCTCCAGTGAAGAGGCAGAGTATAGATTCGCAAAACGGCTTTCAAGAATGGGAATTGATGATAAATTAAAAGAACTAGGTGCTGAAGATGGCGATAGTGTAAGAATTTTAGATTTCTATTTTTCTTTTCATGAATAGTAATTGTTAAATTTTTTTACATGTGTAATGTAAACGATTTTACTTTTACATCTTTATGTTGACTAATGTGATAAAAGAATGTACAATAATTTTGAGCATGATAGAAAGGATGTTGATTAATTTGGAAAGAGAGAGAAAAACTAGGGCATTGGCACTTGTTGCTATGTTTTTATCAGTAATTGGTATATCAATTGGATATGCTGCAATGAGTACAACGTTGAATATAAAAGGTACTACAACATTTGATACTGCAAAGTGGGATATAAAATTTAAAAATTTATCTACACCAACAATTACTGGAAATGCAGAAGTTGTTACTGCTCCAACTTTATCTAATACGGCTATACAGACTTATAAATTTAAGTTAACTAGACCAGGAGATTCAATAACTTATAAATTTGATGTTGCAAATGATAGCCCTGATATGGATGCAATAATTGGTACGTTTACTAAACCAAATCCAACTTGTACTGGAAGCGGGACAAATGCTACTTCTGATGCTAATACAGTTTGCTCTAATTTAGTGTATACACTTACATATACTGCTACAGGAACTGCAGTTGGCGTTAATGATACTTTAGCTGCTGGAGAAGTTAAAAACTTAACTTTAAAAGTTGGATATGATGGAAGTGCTTTACCAACTAACGATGTTGAAATCACTGGTTTAGATATTGCTATAATATATAATCAAAACTAGTTGTTTTATTTAAGATGGAGCAAATGAATTTCAATCATTTGCTCTATTTGTTAATTGGAGGATCTATGAAAAAAGGATATATTAAACTTATATTCATCGAAATGATTTTGCTATTTTCCATATTCTTTAATAAGCTAATATATACTAGTAATATTCTTACGATTTTATTTTTGCTACTTGTTTTGGTTGCATCAATATTTTTAATTGGGTTTGAAAAAGATAAGCATTTAAATAGAGTGGATGTTATTCAAAAAGTTACTATTTATTCTTTTTATTATTACGTTTTTACTTATTTTATAGGATTGTTTAGTGGTTTTTTGAAAAATAGTTATAATTTATCATTATTATCAATTGTAAAAAATGTAATCCCTTATTTATGTATCTTTGTTTTGATAGAATTGATAAGATATGTTATAGTTTCCAAGGCTAATAGAAATAAATTTATTATAATATTTTGTAGTGTATTGTTTGCTTTCATCGATTTTATATTGAATCATGGAAATTATAATTTTAACACATTTTCATCAACTTTAAGGCTAATATCACTGTATTTTATACCGTCTTTATCTAAAAGCTTTTTTTTGACTTACTTGTGTGGAAATTTTGGCTATAAACCATGTTTAGTATATAGAATGTGTATGGAATTGTTGATATTTATATTACCAATTTTTCCAGCATTGGGAGATTATGTTCGTTCAATACTTTTACTATTGATTCCAATTATGTTTTATTTTGCTTTGAATCGCACAATTATTAATAAAAGAAAAAAGTTATTGAATGATAACAGATGGTTATTTTTTAATAGACTAATTTTTTATGGATGTGCTGTAATTTTGGTTTATTTTACTTCTGGTATATTCAAGTATTATGCCTTAGCAATTGGCTCTGCCTCAATGTCTCCGAATATTGAAATTGGTGACGTTGTGATTGTAAAAAAAATAAAGAGTAAAGATTTAAAAGATTTAAAGATTGGTGATGTTCTAGTATATAAGCATGGAAATATGACAATTGTACATAGAATTGTTGCTATCAACGAAAAAAATGATTGGTTTATTATTAATACAAAGGGAGATAATAATGAATCTGCTGATGGTTATGATATTGTGGCTGATGATATAATTGGGGTGGCAAATGTTAAGATTTCATATGTTGGTTTACCAGTTGTTTGGTTAAATAAGACATTTAAATAATTGTTTTAAGGAGGAAATATGAAAACTACTGAAAAAAAAGTTAATGAAACTAAAACAGATAAAGATTCTGAAAGTATTGCGTCAAAAAGAGAAGAATTGTCTGCTTCAAATAAGAAAAAACGCGCTAGTCTGAAAACTAATGATTTTGAAAAGACCAATAATGATGCATCAGAAAAATATACTGTTAATGTGGAAAATAAAATGGATAATTCTTTATCTAGTAGACCAAAAGTATATATAGGTTTTATGAGTAGGGTATTGCTATTTTCTATTTCATTTGTAATTAGCCTTACTTTGCTTGTTGTATATTTTTTAGGTAGTGTAAGATTTAAATATAACTATAATTTAAAATATAACATAAAATCAGATGTTAATTATTTAGTTTATTTAAAAGAAAATGAGTATTATAAAACTAATTACTTAAAAGAGGGAATGCGTTATATTACGGATTTAATTGATTATGTTAATGTTGATATGACATATAAATTAAATACAAGTGAGGATACTAATGTTAATTATAAGTATTATGTAACTGCTGATGTAATAATATCAGATAAAAATGATGATACTAAGATTTTATATGAAAATACGGAGACTTTACAAAAATCTAAGTCATTGACAAGTACTGGTACAGATGCAATTATTAACGAAACATTAAAAATCGATTATAGTAAATATAATGATTTGGTTAATTCATTTAAAAGCAAATATGTTTTATCTGCTAATAGTAAGCTAATTGTTACTATGCATGTTAATGCAGTTGGTAAAAATAGTAATGTTGATGAGGACATAATAGATAATCAGAATTTGTCAATAGAAATCCCGTTATCTGAGCAGACAATCAATATTACTAAGGATTATAATGACACAGGAAAATCAGGTACAGTATTTAAATACTCATTCTTAAAAATTGTAAATTATTGGCGTATGCTTCTTGCTATATTGTTCCTTGTTACTTCAATTATATCTGGAAAATATCTTTATAAATTTATTTATAGTATACCAAGAAGAAATAATCGCTATAAAAAAATATATAATAAAATAATGAGAGAATATGATCGAATAATTGTTTCTTCTAGTTCTATCCCAGATTTAACTAATTATCAAGTAATTGATGTTAGGGACTTCATGGAATTATTGGATGCTAGGGAAGCTTTTGATAAACCTATTCTGCACATAGAAATTCAGAAGAATCAAAAGAGTTGTTTTCTTGTTCTTGCTGGTAATCAGGCATATAGATATATATTGAAAGATGCTGATTTACAGGATTTTAATAGGAAGTAGTAATTACTTAAAATACTTATTGAGCACTTTTTAGTGCTTTTTTGCTAAAATAATGTATTTAGTTTAATTTCTTGTTGATTTTATTGCATTTATGTTATAATCAAATTATATGATTGAGGTGGAATTATGAAAAATATAAGTTTTTTATCTGCAAATGGTGTTGATATAAATTCGAGCTTAGAAATATTTGGTGATATTGATACATATAATAAAACCTTAGGAGAGTTCATAATGAGTGCTCCTGAAAAGTTGGAAAGGCTTGAATATTATAATAATTCTAGGGATATGGGAAATTTTGCGATTTATGTTCATTCATTAAAAAGTGATGCTAAATATTTTGGATTTAAAGATTTGGCTGAGCTTAGTCTTAATAATGAATTGAAGAGTAAAAATGGTGATTTTTCTTATATCCAGCAAAATTTTGAAGCCTTAAAAACTGCAGTAAATACTGCTGTAAATATCGCTAATCAGTACTTGAATGGGTCTGATGATGATACGCCAAGTAGCATTCAGGAGATGCAAAATGAAGATGATGAACCAGTTTCTGAAGCTATTGACTCTCAGAATCAATATTCAGTTCCAACTATATTGGTTGTTGATGATTCAAATATTATTAGAAATTTTGTAAAGAGAATATTTTCTGATAAGTTTGGCATAGGAACGGCTAGAGACGGTCAAGAGGCAATAAATATAATTAATGCTAATAAGGAAAATGATAATATTAAAGCTATGCTCTTGGATTTAAATATGCCTGGTGTTGATGGCTTTGCAGTATTAGAATATATGAAAAATAATAATTTATTTAGTAAGATTCCGGTATCGATTATTTCTGGTGATTCATCAAAAGAGACTATTGACAAGGCTTTTACTTATACTATTGTAGATATGTTAGGGAAACCATTCAATGATACTGATGTAAAACGTATATTAGAAAAAACATTAATGTATAAAGAAATGCTTTAAAAGAGGAGATGTAGATAATGGATAGAAGTGCAATTGATTATTTAAATTACTTAGAAAATTCTGATCCTTTTTTCTATAAAAATTTTAAAGATTTTATTGTTTATGCAAGTGGTTTAAATAAGAATTTAAATGACGATGATTATTATAAATTACGGGATGCAAAAGATGGAAAATATAGAGTAACTCTTAAAGATAAGAAAACCGCTATTAATATTGTTAAAAATTTTTTTTACAAGATAAGTCCAAATATTATTAGGCAAATCGATTATGATATTTCTGCTGGTAAAATAGTCTTTTTAAATAAAGATCAGATGGGTAATCAATCTAGTAGAATTGTTTATGATAGGGATAATTATAGAATAGAAATTTTGGAGTCTTGTAAAATAGAAGAAAGCTATCTTTTAGCAAGAGAGTATGCAAGATTATTTGTTTCTAATATATCGGAAGTTAATGGCTATGACAGTGGATTAAAGAGTGTATATATAGAAGTTATTATATCGTTAACAGAATTTGCTTTAGCAAAACATTTAAGTAATAATAAGGTTCTATATGAAGATTCTAATGTTTATATAAGAAAAAAAATATATGATTCTATTTATAAGATGAATGATTCGTATATGACTTTAATTTATCTAGGTTATTTACTTGAGGGAAAAGAACATGATGAAATTAGCAAAGTATTGGGAAATGCTGATGTGGTTGATAAATTAAATAATATAATAAGGAATAAATTACCATGTGCAGATTATATAAATACATTAGGAACGATGTTAGCTTTAAAACTAGTTAATAAGACTAGCAATATTTTTGAATTGGTAAATATATATTTTGTTAAAGCTACCTCTCGTGACTTTGCCTTTTTTGTTAATTCTTTGCCAGTGTTATTGAATCAAAATGATAGTGTTAATGATATAATACAGTATCTTGGAAAAGTGTAGTATTTGTTGAATGATTATTAAATTTGTGTTAACATATAGTGGAATGTGAGGAGGAATTACATATGAGTGGACATTCAAAGTGGGCTACTATTCATCGAAAAAAAGGTTTGCTTGATGCTGCTAGGGGAAAAGTTTTTCAAAAGTTAGCAAAAGAGATTATGGTTGCTGTTAAAGGTGGAAGTGCTGATCCTAATCAGAATGCGGCATTAAGGTTAGTAGTTGATAAAGCTAAGGCTCAGAATATGCCAAAAGATAATATTCAAAAGGCAATAGATAAGGCAGCTGGAAGCAATGACAGCACTAATTATGAAAGCGTTAGATATGAAGGTTACGGTCCTCATGGTGTAGCATTTATGGTCGATTGTTTAACTGACAATAGAAATAGGACTGCTTCTCAGGTAAGGAGTTCATTTACTAAAGCTGGTGGTAATCTTGGTACTGATGGCTCTGTAAGTTATATGTTTGAACGTAAAGGTTCAATAATAATTCCGGCAGATTATGATGAAGATACTATGATGATGGCGGCATTGGATGCTGGAGCCTCTGATTTTGAAAAAATGGATGGTAGTTATGTAATAACTACAGATCAATCTAGTTTTGTAGCTGTTCGTGATGCATTAGAGGCAGCAGATGTCAAAGAATTTTTGGAATGTGAATTGACATTTGTACCAAATATGGAAGTTACTTTAGATCAAGAAGCAGCCGAGAAAGTTCATAATTTGGTAGATACATTAGAAGATCTTGATGATGTTCAAGACGTATATTATAATTTGAAAGAGGACTAAAGACTATTTT
>CADCQR010000046.1 GCA_902803685.1 uncultured Erysipelotrichaceae bacterium | reverse complement strand
GCTTAGAGATGCCGCAATGGTTGCAGCACAAGATCCTACTCAATTAAGAAGCTTAGAAATGAGTGTACTAAGCAAGGATGAAGCAGTTATTCAAAAAAAATCAAAACCAATTATTTAATAAAATATAAGGGCTAGTAAAGACTTATTAATAAAAATAAGAATTACTAGTCCTTTTTAACAGTAAAATGAAATCAAATACTAATACAAAATAATAATAAAAATCAATAATTTGGTAAATGCAGTTAGTATTAAATTATTAATATACATAAAAATATTTTTTCTACTGGTACCGAAAATATTGAGTAAAAATATCAAAAGAGTGAAATATATTCAGTAATTGGAAGTTTATTTGCCTGAGAGTGTAAAAAATTTTGTGTAAATGATCTAACCATGATATATGAAGCAAGATAATATTTTGCTTCTTTTTGTTATTTAAATAATAACATAATAATTTTAATTTTCAAAGAACTAAATTCTACCTTCAAACATTATAGATAATTCACCTAAAATCATATCCCAATTTCTATACCTAGTAGTCCATTTTTTCATAATATTTTGAGTAGCCAGATATAGGCATTTCATTAAAGAATCGTCACTAGGAAATACTGATTTTGTTTTAGTATATTTTCTAAAACATCTATTAAGCGATTCTATGGTATTAGTTGTATACATTATTTTTCTTAGGTCGTTAGAATAGCTGAAGAATGGACAAATGGCATCCCAATTTTCTTCCCAATTTTTGAGAGCTGTTGGATATTTGCTTTGCCATTTGGCTTTTACTTTTTGTAATTCTTCATATCCATCTTTTTCGTTTTTAGAAGTATATATTGTTTTTAAATCATTACAAAAACTTCTTAAATCTTTATAATAAACAAATCTTACTGAATTCCTTATCATATGGACAATGCATCTTTGCTGAACTGTATTAGGAAATGCAGTTTCGATTGCTTGTTTAATACCAGTTAAGCCATCACTACACATTATTAAGATATCTTGTACACCTCGTTGTTTTAAATCATTTAATACGCTTAGCCAAAACTTAGCAGATTCATTTTCACCAATCCAAATTCCTAATATGTCTTTTTCTCCAATATCAGTTACACCTAAAACTATATAAGCTGCTTTTTTAACTACTATATTTTCCTGTCTTACACTAAAATGTACTGCATCTATAAAAACAATTGGATATACTGAATTTAAAGGCCTATTTTGCCACTCTTTTATTCTAGGCAATATTTGATCTGTTATATTGCTAACCATCGTTGCTGATACTTCTATTCCATATAAATCTTGTATTTGTTCATTTATTTCTCTAGTTGATAAACCTCGACCATACAATGATATTATTTTATCTTCAATTCCTGAAACATCTCTTTTATTTTTAGGAACTATTTTAGGTTCAAATTCTCCATTTCTATCTCTAGGTGTTTCAAATTCAAACTCTCCAAATTCACTTTTTAAAGTTTTCTTAGTAACACCATTTCGATAATTAGTTTTATCTGCTTTTTTATCATATTTTGAATATCCCATACTCGTATCAAATTCTGCATTCATCATTTCTTGTAGTGAGTCTTTAAATAAATCTTTAATAGCACTTGATAAATCTTGTGCTGTTTCTATTTCATAATTTTCTTGTAATATTTTTAATAATTCTTTTCCTTTACTTTCCATATAAAAAATCTCTCCATTTCTATTTTATCATGGAAAGATTTCTTATTTACACAGATTTATTTACAGACTCATTTTTATATCATCTGTTGTTCCATCTAGCCATGTTCCATTTTTAACTTTAAATGTTATTGTTTTAGTAGTTGCTAATTGAACATAATTACTATATGAATTATCTTCATAAGTAAATATTTTGACAACATCTCCATCTAATAAACTTTGAGCTTGTACAGGAGATACTTGAACCATTTGCTCTTTTGACATTTCAATTACCCGTAATTGTGTTTTATTATTATCAATAGCAACTACATTATCATCTAATATAACATTATTTTTAACAATGACAGCTATCAAATTCATACTACTACTATCTACTATAATATTACTCTGTTTTATTTTTAAATTATCCTTAACAAAAAGCGCTATATTCGAATACTTATTATAGACTTTTACTATTGAATTATCGACAGACAAAGAAGTAACTTCTACCCTATTACAAAAATCCACATTACTATTTTCAATTATCATATCCATAAATTTATTAGTAATCGTCTCATCAATTGTTCTTATTTGCGAATTTTTAAACAACTCGTGATGTTCTGTTACATTACCCAAACTTGTATAAGTAAAGTATGCTGTTACAACATCACTATTTTCTATTAGTAATTCTCCTGTATATAAGATATTACTAGT
>CADCQR010000045.1 GCA_902803685.1 uncultured Erysipelotrichaceae bacterium | reverse complement strand
CCTTCCCATACATGTCTTAGTATTTGTTTGCATTTTGATTTAGTGCATTTTTCTTTAAACGGACAATTTATACAATCATTAGAATCTGATTTATA
This sequence comes from uncultured Erysipelotrichaceae bacterium, assembly GCA_902803685.1. Next base: position 6,984 of record CADCQR010000045.1, on the reverse strand, counting down.
AATAATATACCCATTTTTATCTATTCGACCAGTAGGGATTAAATCTTTTTCATTTGGACATATATAAATATCATTATATTCATCATAAACATATTCATATTTTTTAAATTTTCCTTCTTTATATCCTTTCCTTGAATATGGCATAGAAGGAATCATATCTAGATCTATAATTGTTTTACTAATATGAGCAGTTAAATAAGCAGCATCTCCAACAAAATAATTTATTTTAGAAATATCGTAGTGATTTATTAAATTATCAAATGAATCATAAAAAGAAACTGAGTCATGGATGTTACTTCCATTTGTATCTACAGTTAGTATATAGTTATTATTATCACATATTACACTTGTATTATATCCAAACATTTTCTCCTTATCACTTTTATATAACATTCCTGCATCTTTATCTACATCACTTACAATTATTTCTTTCTCTCCAATTACTTCTTCGGTATTTATTTCTTCATTACATTTAATTATCTTTTCAACTTCTTCAAAATATTCTTTCTCACTTAAATCTTTATCATGTAATCCTTTTAAGGCAATTTCTAAATCTAATTCTTTTTGATATTTCTTAACTTCTATTTTAACGACTTCCTTATGATTTTTCTTTTTATTTGCATAGGCCTTTGTATGAGTAGAATCAATATATACAGCTGTCATATCTAAACAATTCCATTCAATTAAAAGATTCGTCACTTTATCAAAAACAGTTTGAAGTAAATCTTTTTCTAATTTACAAAACTTTCTTCTATAGTTTTGCGAATAAGTAGAATGATCAGGTACATCTTGACCTAACTCATAACCAATAAACCATCTATATAAAATATTATATTTAAGATTTTCATAAGTCTTTCTTAGACTATCTTCATTAAAAAGGAACTTTAATATATGAATCTTTATCAAAACTACAGGGTCAATACTTTTACGACCAATTTTAGAATATAGTTTTTCAACTTCATCATATACAAAGTTCCAGTCAAAATGTTTATCAATAACTCTAAGAAAATGATTTTCAGGAATCATTTCTTCAATATTTATAAATTCATTTGAGAATTGTTTTTCTAATCTTTTAGTCATAGCCATAATCATCACTTACTTTCTTTTATTCCCAAGATAATTATAGCATTTAAACAATAAAAAAGTAAGAACAGTAAGCTTAAATTTTGGGAATAAAAGCAGTTCTTACAAGATAATTATATAATAATTGAATAAAAATAAAAAGACTATTAACAATAAGTTTACTTTGTCAACAGTCTGAAATCTATCTTACGATAGATTTATATATCAAACTCGGTATTGTTCCGAGCAGATTCCTCAATGGAGTGAATGAGGGGAATCGAACCCCCATCATAGCCTTGGCAAGGCCATATTCTAACCATTGAACCACATTCACAAGTATGGAGGGGCCTAACGGATTTGAACCGATGATCAGGGTGTTGCAGACCCACGCCTTACCACTTGGCTAAAGCCCCATATATCTTATGGTCTAATCAACAGCAAACCTCAAGACAAGAAAAATTATATCAAACTATTTTTTATATTTCAACAACTTTTATTAAATTTATTCAAAAAATAACTATCTGAGTAGCTACAAATCAACATTCACTAAAACTAACATCAGATAGTTGCAAAAAACATTAATAGGCAATTACATTTTTTTATAAAAATTACAAATATTATTGTAATTAAATTTAAATTCAGAATTTTTAACAATTGGTTTTATACCATATATATCTGAATATAAATACATAGTATCTCCGTTTACAAAAATAAGATCCCCACCACTTATCTTCCAATCTCTAACTTCATTATATTTTAATAATCTTATTGGTTGATTTAAATAATTCTTATGAACTTTATAAAATACATTATCATAATAAAAGTAGAAATAATTTTCATACTCCAGCAATTTTATATTTCCATATTTTTTACTTAATTCGGCGGAGGCTATATCATTAAAATAATATCTTTTAGAAAAGAAATAATCTTTACTAACTGACTTAAGCTTATCATCTATTAGAATATAAAATTTATCCGAATAAATATTAGCTTTTTGATTAAAAGAATCAAATATAAACTGCTTTTTTGACTTTATATCAGTTACATATAATTTATTTTTATAAACGCCATTTACATATAAATCTGAACTAAGCGGCTGTGATAAAGTAATTGTTGTCTTACCAAAATCTTCTAAGTTAACATAGTCTATATCGATAGAGTCACCACCATCAAAGCTTAGAATGTAATAGTATTTCCCTACTAACACAGAATTACTATTGTCATAAATATCGCTGTTATAATATGCTTTTTCTTTTATATTATCTTTTTTTAAAAGTAACAAACCATTATAATTCCAAATTGCGTATGTATATCCATCATATATATTATCTTCATATATATAAAATTTGGATCTATTTTGAGTAACAAATTCCTTTGGCTGTAAATTATCATTTGAGAACTTTTCACCATAGCCATATGCCACCATAGTCTTGAATAATTTGTTCAAAGGTATTCCAATACTTTCCAGATAACTAACGCTAACCTGCTCATTATTATATAAACAACTAATTTCACCTTTCTTATCACGTCTAAAAATTGGAAAAATACACATGATGTTCTCATCAGAATAGTATTTAATATCTTTGATAACTCTTTTTTGCTTATTTAAATCTGCCATCAAAGAAATAATGTACTTATTGCCTTTAGAATCGGAAATAGAAAAGTCATAATTATAGTGATTATTTTTATCAAAGAACTCTTCAACATAGAAAAAGTTATCTTTATTTTTAATAGAATACTCAATTTGATAACTTGAGGTAAATTGTGTGACAATAAGTTGTATTGCTAATAACAACAACAATAAAGGTATAAATATCGAAAATATTTTCTTCATAATAGATTCACCTTTTACTACACAACATATTATTTTGTAGCTTTATACATTTCTTTTATCTCTGACATGTATGAACTTACATTACTTTCTATCTCAGATAATGCGGAAGTATCAATATGCGACAAAATCATATGCTTTTTCACTGTATCAATCCTAATCTTGCCCCATATTAGTCCGCTTACAACTTTTAAATCATCAAACATATCAGGAGATATAGAATCTAAATAATATCCATATATTACCCTTTTTCTACCTATCAGTATTCTCTTATTGGTTAAACATACAATTGCTGTCGAAAAAATATCAAAAAACAAATCATTTTTTTGAGCTACAAATGTATATACAGGAATCTCATCTTCTGCCATATGAGACTCTACAATCGCTGCATTCTTTTTAATTCTCCACCCTATTGTTAATGGATTTTTCGCCTTAAATTTCAAGGCTTCTTCATAAACAATCCCCATTTTTCCTCCACTAATTAATAAAATTATTCTTTTTTAAAAATTTTTCGTAACCATCAGTGTCAATTAACCCTTCCTGCTTATCATTTATCTTACCACTTTGTACAATTAATAACAATGGGGTAGCAAAAGAATTTAATTGTTCATTGGAATTCATAAATTTTTCTTCCGTCTCAGCGGTAAAGTCATCTGTTGAAATATAATAAATATCAATTCCATGTCGATACATTATATTTTGAATTATAGGCTCAGCAATCTGGCAATATGCACATCCCATTCTTCCAATTAATACAATAGCTGGATTATTACTATTATATATATCCAGGTATTCATCAACTGTTATTTTAATAAAGTCTTTTTTTTCTTCCTTTATAACAGAATTGCTCTCAATAGTAGCCCTAGCAAGTACTGCATTGTCATCATTACTGATATTTTTCTTGATATTATCAGTAGGTTCATATAAAAAGGAAAAAATAGCTACAAGAAAAATAATTAATAGTGAAATACTTAAAAAGGCAATGCTTTTCTTATCTTTCATATTCATCATCCTCATTCATTTTTATTTAATACTAATATATTCCTCGTAAGGAATAGACCTGTCTATTATAGTTCCATCGCTTTTTATTTCTATCACTCGATTAGCAACTGTACTGTTTAATTCATAATCCCTGGATGTAAACAATAATTCTCCTTGAAAATTACATAATCCCTTATTAAGAGAAGTTATACTTTCCAAATCTAAATGATTAGTAGGTTCATCTAAAATCAAAAAATTAGGTTGTTCTAGCATAATTTTAGATAGCATGCATCTAGCTTTTTCTCCGCCTGACAAAACCTCAACATTTTTAAATACATCTTCTCCAGAAAATAACATTCTTCCCAAGAAGCCACGTAATACAGTTTCATCTTTTATATCGTAGTACTGTCCTATCCATTCCATAATGTTTTTATTAACACTAAAGAAATTAGAGTTATCTTGTGGTAAATAACCAAAACACATAGTTTTTCCCCACTCTACAGTACCTTTATCATATTTATCTTTCCCAGCTAATATATTAAAAAGAGTTGTCTTTACCATATCATCTTCAGCTAAAAAGCATATTTTATCTCCTTTTAATACTGTAAAAGAAATTTTATCTAATATCTTCTTTCCATCAACAATCTTAGTAAGATTTTCTACTTTTAATATCTCCTTACCTGCTGGCTTTTCAATTTTAAAATCAATATAGGGATATTTTCTTGAAGAAGGTACTATTTCATCTAACTGAATCTTTTCTAACATCTTTTTACGCGATGTTGCCTGTTTTGATTTAGAAGCATTAGCAGAAAACCTTGCAATAAAAGACTGTAATTCTTTTATTTTTTCTTCTTTTTTCTTGTTAGACTCCTTCATTTGTTTCTGTAATAATTCTGAAGATTCATACCAAAAGTCATAGTTACCAACATACAATTTAATTTTTCCGTAATCAATATCAGCAATATGAGTACAAACGTTATTTAAAAAATGTCTATCATGAGAAACAATAATAACGGTATTATTAAAATTAATCAAGAATTCTTCTAACCACTTAATTGCTTCTATATCCAAAGAATTGGTTGGCTCATCCAATAAAAGAATATCTGGATTGCCAAACAAAGCTTGTGCAAGTAGTACCTTGACTCTTAATTTTACTGGTATTTCTTTCATCAACATATAGCGATTTTCTTCTGGAACACCTAAATTGTTCAATAGTTGTGCAGCATCTGGTTCAGCATTCCAACCATCTAATTCCATAAACTCTGCTTCCAAGTTAGCAAGACGCATCCCATCTTCGTCACTAAATTCCGTTTGTTGATACATCTTATCTTTTTCTTCCATTATTTCATACAATTTAGTATTTCCCATGATAACTACATCAATGGCACGTTTATCTTCATATTGATAATGGTCTTGCCTTAAAAATGAAATTCTTTCCCCTTTAGTAACTGAAATTTCACCTGTTGTAGTTTCAATTTCTCCAGATAATAGCTTTAAAAAAGTTGACTTTCCAGCACCATTAGCACCAATCAGGCCATAACAATTACCATTTGTAAATTTAATATTTACATCCTCGAATAATGTTCTCTTTCCAAATTTCAAACTTACATTAGTTGCTTGTATCATATTATCACCTCAAAACGTCTTAATTTTACTATATAAAAAAAGAAAAAGCAATGCAACAAAAAAATAGAAAATGGCTAAACTTTATAAAAATTAGTCACTGCTTTCGAAAATTCATACAATATGATGTCACTGTTATTTATTGCAATACTTTTTCCAATTGCTTTACCTCCGATAGTTAAGGATGCAATAATTGCTGATACAAATAACGAACAAATCAGTAATGATATTCCAGTCAAGGTCGACATTTGATTAGCAATTGTTATACCAGCTGCTCCGGAAACAATACCACAAATATCTCCTATAACATCGCAGCAAAAGCTTGAAACTTTATCGGCGTTTTTCTTAAATTTTACAGCCATTTTTGCACCTTTAACTTTTCTAGAATTCATAGAATGAAAAACAGCCTCATCAGCACTAGTAACAGCAACACCAACTAAATCAAATAATATTCCAACAAAAATAAATAACAAGGTTACTAAAATACCAAAAACTAAAGATAAGTTTGGTATCGTAATCTCAGATATAAAACTCATAAAAAAGGAAATTATAAATGATATGAATAGTATTTTTGCAATCCAAGACCAATCAATTATTTCTTTCTTAACCTTTTCTTTCTTCTTCGTTATTTCAATTAAATTCTTTAATTCACTATTTTTATTAAATTTAAACATTTTTCTCCAATCTAACCTTTATATATATTATTTTATTATATTATAAATTTCACAAAAAAAAGTAGTCACCTACTTTTGAATACTACTTAATTGTTTGGCTACTATAACAGTTAACTTTGAACCTTAGGTCAAGTAGGATTTCCCTAATTCTTACAATTTCGTTACCAAAATTGCGGTTCCCCTTTAAAAGAATCAATATGTCGTCACCGAACATACGACTTGATTACCACTTAGTGTCCACTGCAATCCCATTATAATAGTGCACTCTAGGAGATTTCCTCCCCAACTCTTTAATTATAATTCTTTTTTGCAACAATAATTTCAAAACGCATGACAATACACAAGTGGCCGCTTGTATATGCAAGATCATTTATCCCAATATCATCACTCAAGACAGGCTACGCTGTACATAACTTTCGCCACATACAGGTTTAATCCTATTCAATATAGCTCATAATATAAGTAATTAAAAGCTAATTGAAAATAGGTCTCCACGAACAGTGGGTCGATTGCCGTATGCCATTACGGGCGCCCATTGTCCTACATCTCCAGCATTCACCCCAAACTGGGCGTATGAAGCAAACACCAAAGGCCTCACAGATATGCCCTTTAACGATTGTTTAATCTCGTCCTCTAAATAAAGAAATTGACTAGAATAATGTGCCATCAATTACTAGTACATTCTATCATATTCCACTTAATATGTCAAATATTACTTTTTTTGTGTAAGGCAATCGCATAAAAAATTAATGTAAAAATATGTTAGAATTATAGATTATTGTTACTTTCTATTATATTTTTATAATGGAAAGT
>CADCQR010000044.1 GCA_902803685.1 uncultured Erysipelotrichaceae bacterium | reverse complement strand
CGATATGCTTCATCATAATATGATACACTTTGTCCCCCTGTATATAGTCTCATAGACTTTACTGCTACATTGTCTCCCAAAAAACTTTCAATACTTAAGGGAAGTTGTTCTTCTATGCCTTTTTTATATCCTGATTCAATTCGCACTTTTGATGATGGTCTAAATAGCATTGACTTACTTCCTGTAGACCGAAATATTTTATCGTCAATAGGTACAAATTTAATTATGTCGCTCATAAATTATCCTCCTCTTGTATTTATTCATTTTTTGCCAATTCACGTAACACATCTTTTATCTTATTCCACTCTTTTTCATCTTCAACGCCCAACAATTTAGGTTCTCCTGAAGAACGATCAACCTCTGATACGTAAACTGTTATATTATCATTTTCGTCCTTTTCATTTTTTGTGTATATAACATATTCTTTTTTTGTATCCTTGAATTCAAAAGCTATAATTACTTCAACGCTTTCTGTAGTACCATCTTCTGATACAATAGTCATCTTTTTCTTTTCAAGTTCTTTACTATCCACAACTATGCCTCCTCTATTATCTATATAATACTATTTTATCACACTTTTATCTAAATACAAGTATTTTAAATTATTTTCTTTAACAGAAAGGTTTTAGCTCCATAGCTACAATATTTTAATATGTAATCATCTAATTCTTTTATATCATTTATTTTATTTGCCTTTTTGTTTGTTGAATCATAATATCCTTTTAATCTAACTTTATCATAAGAAAAATCACCAAAAATATAATCATAACTTTCAAAATAATCTGTAACTTTCTCTTTTATAAGGTCATAATTGAAACAATTTTTATCATTTCTTATTAACTGATATCTTTTATTTAATAAAATATACTCTTCCATTTTACACCTCAATTATATTATAACATAATGATTTAAACTTCTGTTAATAGTCTTTTTTTACTAAGATTACATCTTCACCAATCTTTTCAATATCACTCCAGGATATCTTTGTATCTAAATCCTTATTGATATTAAATATTCCTTTTGAAGATTCTATAATTAATGATTCAATATTACCATCCCTATTAACAACAACATCAATTATAGATCCAATGTTTTTCCCTGTATTTATACTTATTATTTTTTTAGTCTGTAAATCTGATAATCTCATATATAACCTCTCTTCTATATATTATATAAAAAAAAAGAATTACAATTACTATTTTAGTACTTTTTGTAATTCTTTTATTGCACCTTTTTCTAACCTTGAAACTTGAGCTTGCGAAATATCTAATTCTTTAGCTATTTCCATCTGAGTTTTACCAATAATATAGCGCTGATTTAAAATATAGTTCTGTCTATCTTCAAGATCATCAATAGCTTTTTCAAGCGCCAATCTATTAGTAAGTCCTTGTTTTAATGACGTTTTATCTTCAATTTGATCATATAATAAAATAGTATCACCGCCATCATTATATACTGGTTCAAATATACTAATAGGATCTTTGAGTGAATCTATTGCACTATTTACTTCAAATGGTGTAGTAGCTAATTGCTTAGCTAACTCTTCTACATCTATTTCTTTTCCATGATTTAAATAATATTCCTCTTTTAGCTTTATCGCTTTATAAGCTAAATCTCTTAAGGAACGACTTACTCGCATACTATTATTATCTCTTATATACCTTTTTATTTCGCCTAAGATCATGGGTACTGCATAAGTTGAAAACTTAACATTATATGCTAAATCAAAGTTATCAATTGCTTTTAACAATCCAACACAACCTATTTGGAACAAATCATCTAAATTTTCATTATTACGATTTAATTTTCTAAGAATAGAAAGAACCAATTTCAGATTTCCAGTAACCAGAAATTCTCTTGCAAATTCATCTCCTTCACTCATTCGTTGAAATAGTTTATTCATCTCATCATTAGACAAAGTCTCCAACTCGCTAGTATTTATACCAGAAATTTCCACCTTATATTTTGCCATAATTTTCCTCCAATAAGATTATGGGAAAAATATGTATTTCTAAACAAAAAAAGCCATTTTGGCTTTCTATTATTTATCTTTCTAAATAGTCAGCACCCTTATGAGGCTCTTCCATAAGTAAATCATTATAATTCTGTTGCCTCAATACCTCATAAATAGCAATGGCAACACTATTTGAAACATTCAAAGCCCTTACATTGTCACTCATAGGTATTCTCATACAATGTTCTAAGTCATCTTTTAATATTTCTTTTGGTATTCCTGTAGATTCTTTTCCAAAAATAAGGTAAATATCACTACCATCTTTTGCTGCAAAGTCAAAAGAAGTATGTGGTCTACGTCCATATCTTGTGAAATAGTAATATGTTCCTTTGTTAGATTTTTTAAAATCATCCCAATTTTCATATACTTTATAATTTAATTTGTCAATATAATTTACACCACTTCTTTTTATATGAGAACTATCCAATTGAAACCCCAGAGGCTTTATCAAATGAAGTTTTGTATTAGTAGCTACACATGTACGCATAATATTACCTGTATTTTGCGGTATTTCTGGTTCGTATAAAACTATGTTATTCATATTTTTCTGTTAAGATATTTAATCAGCTAACAATTATACTTTTCACTGATTACATCAAACGCTCCTTTTCATAAATATTATTCAACTATATGATTAAATTCCATATATTGTCTTGTCTTAGAAATGGTAAGTTTTTCTTTATCTGTTCCCTGTAAAATTCCTATAATTTTTCCATCTTCAAAAGTAACAAAAGCAGGGAATGATTTTTTTAATGGTATTTTATACACATATTTTTTATTAAACTTTTCTATAAACTCATCTTGGTCAACATCATTTAAATTTAAATATACAACAGATTCAGATAAATCTATTTTTTTTGATAGCTTTTTTAATCCTCTTTCATAGCTTCTACATGTATCATCACTAGCTATACACATGTATAATGTTGTCGTTGGATTTTCCATAATATAATTATAGACTTCATCTTCACTACTAATTTCATAGAAGGCATCTGCAATAACAGGTTTTTCCTTCTCGTATTCTATAAATACTTTGTAGCACTTACATACATACAATGTTAATGACATTGCAATTATAAAAATAGCTATTAGAGTAAGCCAATTTTTAATTTCCTTTTTTTTCATTAAACCACTCCTTAATTTTATAATACAATATTAGCATAATTTATATCAACTTAAATATTCATTGATTATTTGCTTAATCACATCTGGTTCTTCATTAAAGAAAGACAATCTTATACATGCATATTTTTTCAATAAACTTACATCTTTAATAATAGTATTTTCATGATTCAAGATATGTGTGTTTACACCATCGAAATAGACTGGGAATAATCTATTCTGCTGATCTCTTAGTCTATAATCATATACCTTTGTTGAAAGATTTAAAATGTTTCCTTTTATAACCATATTTTCTACTCTACCATAAGCCATAATCTCAATATTAGGATATTTATTAAATGTCTTTATATATGTATTAATAAAATTAATCATTTCTTCATAACTAAGCTCAACTGATAAAGTCACCGGCTGTAAAGTCAATTTATAAATATAATATGCGGTATAAACATTGGTCACATTTAAACCATAGTTTCCAACTAAATAATCTTTTAATGAAAAATCAAAATATTCTGATACAAGAGCATTTTTTTGATACCCAGATAGTGGTTTACGAGAATTTCTAATTGGAACATAATAAAATCTTTCTAACATGTTAAAATATTTGTATGCTTCAGAATCCATTGCATATATTCTTTTCAATTTAAAACGGTTACACATTTCAAGCTGATCTTGGGTATATGCACTTGCGGTAAGAACTGGAGATAAAGTAGTTTCTGGTACTTCCAAATGCACTTCAGCAGGATTAAACACTACATCCCTTGATACCCTTACTTGCACCAATTGTTGTGTTAAAGCTCTTCTAAGTTCGTTTATTTCTTTTACGGGAATAAAAACATTTTGATCAGATTCTACAATTGTAGTTGTACTTACAAATGGTGTATCTCCTAATTTTTCTACTTGTTGGCGAATTCTTTGCTTTGTCATTGGTGCATTTTGGGATGACTGAACAGGATTTCCCTGAACTTTAAAGGTATGAGAGCCATCAGACATGACGACTTCTAATGGAGAACCAAGTTTTGCTCTGACCTGAATTGTTACTGGAATTCTTCGAATAGGGATTTTTTTCAACTCGCTCATAAGTTTAGAATCTTGAGTTTTACACACTGTATCTAGATTTGTTAAGTTAACTTTATTATCCACAAAACAGATTGTATTAGCTGGGGCTGTATTTATCAAATTTCCATCTGGTCCATACAAGTAGTTTACTATAAAACCGGAACCTGAATTTAAAAAACGAATGCCATCTTCTTGATGCAATTCTTCTGTAAGCTGTATTTTTATTTGTTTCTGATTTACTTCAATTACCTTACCTATTTCTAATCCTATGTGATTAGGATAGTCAATATTCATTATTTCCTGCGTATCAGCATTAAATAAATGTCCCTCAGTAAATCCTCTATTAAAAATTGTTTTCAATTGTTTATTTAATACATCAAGGTTTACATTAGTACAATAACTATCAATTAAATTACGATATAATTTGGTTATAAAGCCCACATACTCAGGAGATTTCATTCTTCCCTCAATTTTAAAACTTAATATATCACTATCTAATAATTCTTTGAATCTCTTAGTAGTATTCAACTCTTTTGTGCTCAATAAATATTTATTTTTAGCAAGAATGCGATCTCCTTTTTCCAATGTATATGGCAATCTACAACAACCAGCACATTCTCCTCTATTGCCACTCCTATCACCAAGCATACTACTCATAAGACAACAACCAGAATAACTGATACACAATGCGCCATGAACGAAGACTTCTTTTTCAATTGGAACTTTTATTTCATTTATTTCTTCTAAAGTCATTTCCCTTGCAAATACTACTCTTTTTACTCCTAATTTATAAAATAGTTCAGCAGTTTCTTTTGATGATATGTTAGCTTGTGTTGAAGCATGTACTTCTAAATCTGGATATTTTTCTCTAACTAAACATATCATACCAAAATCTTGGATTATAACAGCATCTACACCAGCTTTATATAAAAATTCAATTTGTCCTAAAAACATAGGTACTTCTGAATCTTTAATCAAAGTATTCATCGTTATATAAATTCGAACGTCATATAAGTGACATAACTTAACCGCAGTAATAATCTCATCATTATCAAAGTTTTTAGCAAACTTTCGTGCTCCAAAGTTCTTACAACCTATGTACACTGCATCTGCACCATTTGCTACTGCTTGATTTAAGCTTTCCATATCACCTGCTGGTACTAACAATTCGTGTTTAATCATATTTTCACCCCAATTTATATTTAAATTATATCATAAATTTATTATAAATATATAAACTAACATATTTATTAAAACTTTTTTTAATATAAAAACTATTGATTGTACACCAATAGTCTATATCTAGTATTTTATAGATTTTACTCGTAATTTTCTGCCTTAATTTCAAAATAGCTTTGTGGATGAGCACAAACAGGACATACCTTTGGAGCGCTTTTTCCTATAACTATATGTCCACAGTTACGACAAATCCAAATCCTGTCCCCATCTTTAGAGAATACAGTGCTATCTTCAACATTCTTAAGTAATTTTCTAAATCTTTCTTCATGATGTTTTTCAATTTCTGCAACCATTCTAAACTTAGCAGCAATCGCTTTGAATCCTTCTTCTTCAGCAATTCTAGCAAATTCATCATACATATCTGTCCACTCATAGTTCTCACCATCAGCAGCAGCTTTCAAATTAGATACAGTATCTGGAACTTCTCCACCATTTAATTCCTTAAACCACATTTTTGCATGTTCTTTTTCATTATTAGCAGTTTCTTCAAAAATAGCCGCAATTTGCTCATAACCATCTTTCTTAGCTTTTGACGCAAAATAACTATATTTATTTCTAGCTTGTGATTCACCAGCAAAAGCAGCCAATAAATTTTGCTCTGTTTTTGATCCTTTTAATTCCATAATATTACCTCACTTATCATTAATATTTATAGGATTTCTCCAACCTGTATTATAAAGCTTATCGGAATAAAAGTCTATCACAATTCACATTCTTTAATTTAATTCATAGAGTATTATAGGTGATTATATGAAAATACGACATCCTTTATTTTGCAAGTGCAACTCCTGTAAACAAAAAAGACGAAGTAATATTTTTTATCTAACAAGTATTTTAGTTACAATGATAATAATTTTCTATCAGTTATTATTGCTAGTATTTATAACTACTAGATTAAATGCAATTATATTGTTATTTGAATTTCTACTAATCGGCTTCTTGCTTTTCTTCGTTATCTTTTAATTTTAAGGAAATTACTGAATTCAGATAATCTACAAAGTTCTTGACAATAATAGTGTTATTATAGCTTGAATTATTTATTGCTATCACTGGCGGTATATTAATTAGAGCCAAAAAAAGGTTCTCTTCTTCTTCGGTATATGGAAAATTTGAATTATATTTTTTTAAGAGTGGTAAAAAGTCAATATTCCTATAATCACTTTTAAAAAAGTTTAATAAATCATATACTGGAAAATCAACATGCGAAGCATTCCAACTTATTAGATATTTATTTTTCGATTCTACAATGTGTTTTAACGATATATTTCCATGAAGCTGAACTTTTCTAATAGTTTCTTTTTTCTCTGCTAGTTGATAAAATTTTTCTATATTTTGGCGCGATACATTTATCATATAATATACTTTTGAAATATTCTCCATGAGTAATAATTCTGCTGGTGACATATATACATGTTCTTCTATCGTATCTTGCATACTTAGATAATAATAATATGCAGTATCTAATCTTTTTATTACATCTTCATAAATTCCTTTTAAATCATCAGAATTAGTTTTTTCAAAATGCATAGTTTTATTATGAAGCTGACTTAATAGCAGCATTATATCAATAGCTCGATCTTCTTTTCGACAGAATATTTCATTTATATATGGATATATCTCTTCATTATCGTTAATTTCTAATGGCGCTAAATAATTGTTAAAACCCCTATTCTCCAATTCTTGGTATATTGCTGATATGTCTATTTTTCTTTTTTTAACAAAATACTTTTTACCACTTTTAATAATTATTTTAGATTTATTTATATAACTAATCTGACTCATTATTTAACGGTATTATAAGTTTTGAACCAACTCCAATATTTGATAGGTCATTATATGCTTCTAACTCTTCTTTTGTTATTTTAAATTTTGAAATAATTGTATCTAAAGTTTCTTCAGTTCTTACAATATATACAGAATAAGTTGAAAAGGTCTCTTCACTATCTTTTAATGAAGTAAATAGTGAACCTACATCTTCAGCAATATCGTCATCTTTTATCATTTTATTGGTCTCCTCTTCTTTTTCCGTTATTGTTTCTTTCGATATATCAGATTCTTCTTTAATTACTGCTTCTGGTATTTCATTATTTATATTTTGATTATTAGTGGGCTGATTTAAAACATCAATATTATTATCATCACTAATTTCCAAGTGTTCAAGAACCGCACTATCTCCATCACACTCTCGGGTCTCTTCTTTTTCTTCATCTTCTGAAATATCAATTATTTCCATGCCTTCTACTAAAAGACTAATATTACAACTAATTGTATCATCATTTTCAATCTTATAACTAAAATCATCTATTTCTATTTTACTTTTTTCTATGTTTATTTTTTCATTTAGCAAGATTTCCACAGGAATTTCAAAATGAAAATCCTCTTCCAATATCGAAGCTTCTGTTCTTTTATAACTACCATTTATTATAAACTTTCCAATAATGTTACTCTCGTCTTTAAAATGTAGCTGGTGGTCTAGGGAAATAGAGGTTATTTCTCCAATCATTGATGGAAACTCTAAATTTTTATCAAATGCTATTATTTTTTTCATTATATCCTCCTAAGAGAATTTATGAAAAAAGAAAGATTATTATTACTTAATCTTTCTTAAAAATCTTATTATATATGTCCCTATAATTATCAACAAAAATAAAGCTTATCGTCTTCTTTATTTCTGATGGTATTTCCTCTAAATTCTTTTTATTTTCCTTTGGTAAAAATATTTTCTTTATTCCTGCCCTATGAGCCCCAATTACTTTCTCTTTTAAACCACCAATAGCTAATACTCTACCACGAAGCGTAATTTCTCCTGTCATAGCTATACTTTTATCAACAATTTTATTTTTAAACAAAGATATCAAAGCTGTAGTAATCGTTATACCGGCTGATGGGCCATCTTTATTAACCGCACCTTCTGGAACGTGTATATGTATATCATTTTCCTCAAGAATTTTTTCATCTATACCAAATAAGTCAACATTGGCTTTAATATAGCTCAATGCTATTCTACATGATTCACGCATTACATCTCCTAAAGAACCGGTAAGAATTAATTCACCTTTACCTTTATATAAGTTAGCCTCTATTAGAAGAATATCTCCTCCAAAAATAGTATATGCCATACCATTTACAATTCCAGACTCCCCAGTATTACTATTTTCATTATATGAAAATTTAGGAGCACCAAGTAATTTCTCTATTAGTTTCTTATCTATCTGAAAAAACTGTGCATTCTCATTTAAAAGAATATCTTTAACAATTTTCCTTAATAAAGAAGCAATTATTCTCTCAAGTTCTCTAACCCCAGCTTCCTTTGTATAGTTACGAATTATATACAAAATACCATCATCATCTATTTGGACTTGTAATGGCGTTAATCCATGAGCCTCTAGTTGTTTTGGAATTAAATGCTTTTTAGCAATATCTAATTTTTCATATTCTGTATAACTAGATAGGTTAATAATTTCTAGTCTATCCTGTAATTCATAAGGTATTTGTTCAATATAATTTGCTGTTGCAATAAAGAAAACATTAGACAAATCATATTCTTCTTCTATGTAATGATCTGAAAACTTGCTATTTTGTTCTGGATCTAAAACTTCAAGTAAACTACTAGCTGGATCTCCTTTGATATCTTTAGTCATTTTATCAATTTCATCAATTATAAAGACAGGATTAGAAGAGCCAGCTCTTCTTATTCCTTGGATAATTCGTCCAGGATTAGCACCAATATAAGTTCTACGATGTCCAATGATTTCAGCTTGATCATTTATACCACCGACACTTATTTTGGCAGTCTTACGTCCTAATGCCTTAGCAATACTTATAGCTAGAGATGTCTTTCCAACTCCAGGTGGGCCAACTAAACAAATAATTGGACTCTTAGAATTATTAGTGTTTTTCTTTACCGCAATATATTCCAATATCCTTGTCTTTACTTCATCAAGTGCATAATGAGATGAATCTAATATATCCTTAACTTCTGTCAAAGATTCTGTATCCTTGGTAAATACATTCCAAGGCAAACTCAACATCCAGTCGATATATTCTCTAATCATACCTACTTCAGGCGAATTACTATTCATAGTCTCATATCTAGAGATTTCTCTTTTTATTTTTTCTTTTACTTTGACCGAACATTTTAGCTTCGATAATTTCCGTTTTAACTTTAGAATTTCATCATCTTTACTGTTTACTTCACCCAGTTCTTGTTGCATTAATTTTATTTTTTCTCTTAAGAAGTATTCTTTTTGTGTTTCGGAAAGCTCTTCTTCTACTTCTGCTTCTATTTTTTGTTCTAATTGAATAAGCTTAATATTTTCGTTCATATCTTTAATTAGTTGCTTACTTCTTTCAATGGGATCCATTATACCTATATATTTTTTCTTCTTCTTATAGTCAAGATTTAAATAGCAACATATTAAATCACATAAGTCACTTAAATTATCTACAGACTCTAATTGCGTCATAACTGCATTTCCTGCAAAAGGCACTTTATTCATATACTTATCCAGTGATTTCAGTAAAATACTAAAGTAATCTTCTTCTTTAGAAGTAATTGGCATTTCAACTTCTTGATAATCAGCTCTAAAAAATTTAGATTCCTGTACATAGTTTCTTATTTCGACTCTTTCTAATCCTTCAATTACTAATCTAGTCTTGCCATTTGGTACAACTAATTTGAGCTTAATTCGTCCTAGTACACCATACTTGGGTAGGGATGTTATATCTACAGGGCCGTCATCATTTATAGGGTTAACAATTAACATTAAATTATCATCTATTTGATTTACTATATCAATCATTTGGTGATCATAACTATTATCATATTCAATTCTAATTTCATTATTTGGAAAGATGACCATGTCATTTATTACTAATACTAGAAGCTTCTTCAAATTCATGTAGTTGTCACCTCCAAATTTTTTTACTGCTTACTATTATATAGTATTTTATTTTTTTTTCAAGAATATAAAAGCTATTTTCTGATAATTCTAAAATGTTGAAAATAGCAACATTTTATTATTAACTTAAAAACAACTCGTTCTCAATATTGAAACAAGTTGTCATATAATAATTTTTATTTATTTAATTCTTTTAATTTATCGACTGCTTTATGCAGCTCTAAATCATATTTTACTAATTCTATTCCACCAAACTCTTTAATGAAATCTTCTTTATCCATATTGTATTTCTTAGCTAATTCTTCTGCCTCTTTATCTACATCTTCATCTGTTACCTCAATTTTTTCCATTTCAATTATCTTTTCTAGCATTAATCTATACAATACATTTGAATATGCTTCTTTCTCTAGTTGATTTCTTAAATCTGCCTCTGTAGATTGAGTAAATTGATAATATAAATCAAGAGATATTCCTTGTCCTTTCATCTGTTGTTCAAATCTTTTAAGTAAGCTTGAAACCTCTTCATCAACCATTTCTTGTGGAATATCAACTTCTACTTGTTTTCCAACTTCTTCTAAAAGAGTATCAATATATTTATTTTCAACTTCTACTTCTTTTTGAGCAGCAATTGATTTCTTTACTTCATCTCTTAACTTTTCTTCTGAGTCAACACCTTCCATGCCTAAGTCTTCAAAAAAGTCTTCGTCAAACTCTCTAACTACTTTTTCTTTTACTTCATTAACTTTAACTTTGAATACAACATCTTTTCCAGCTAAATCAGCAACACCATAGTTTTCTGGGAATGTTAAATTTAAATCTTTTTCTTCATTAACTTTCATTCCTATTACTTGTTCTTCAAATCCAGGAATAAAAGTATTTGATCCGATTTCTAGAGAATAATTTTCTCCTTTACCACCATTAAATGGAACTCCATCTTTAAATCCTTCAAAGTCTATTATAGCAATATTTCCATCGGCTACTACACCATCTTCTTTAGTTGCTAACTCAGTATATTTTTCTAATAAGTGACCTAATTGATGTTCTACTTCTTCATCTGAAACTTCTACTGAATCTGGCTTTATATTAAGCCCCTGATATTTTTTAATTTTTACTTCAGGTTTAGTAATTATTTTAAAAACATACTCAATTCCATCTTCAGACATACTTCTAATATCAACAGAAGGTTGTACAACAGGAACTAATTTAGAATCCCTCAAAGCTTTTAAGAATGCATCATTCAAACATACATCAGCAGCATCTAAATACAATGATTCTTTACCAAAACGTTTTTCATAAATATTTCTTGGAACTTTTCCCTTACGAAAGCCATCAACCTTTGCAGTCTTTTGCTTTTTAGCAAAGGCACCATCTAAAGCCTTCTTCCAGTTTTCTCCTTCTATCTTAACTACAACTTCATGAACGTTAGTTGCTTTCTCACTTTTTTTATTTGTTTTAGTTGTTGTTTCTTCTTTTTCAACTTTTTCAACTTTTTCTTCTGCTTTTTTTGCCATATTATTTCCTCCAACGCTTAATATTATACCTTAATACCAATTGAATGACAACATATTTTTATATAACAAAGAGACTATTTAATTAGTCTCTCTTACTTTAATATGTGCCTCACGTAATTGAATTTCTTCAACATTACCTGGAGCTCCCATCATCAAATCTGTTCCACTAGCTGTAAGTGGAAAAGCAACTGTTTCACGAATAGAATCATGATCTAAAAGTAACATTAACATCCTATCTATTCCAGGTGCCATACCAGCATGTGGTGGTGCCCCATATTTAAATGCCTCATATAGTGCCTTAAATCTAATTTTAATATCTTCTTCTGTATACCCTGCAATTTCAAAGGCTTTTCCCATTATCTCTAAGTCGTGATTACGTACAGCACCACTTGCCATCTCAATACCATTACATACAAAATCAAATTGATATGCCAAAATATCTTCAGGCTTCTTTGAATTTAATGCTTCCATCCCACCCTGTGGCATACTAAATGGGTTGTGAGTAAAGATATACTTTTCTTCCTCTTCACTCCATTCATACATTGGAAAGTCTTTAACAATACAGAACTTAAATTCATCCTTATCTATTAAATCTAATCTTCTTCCTAATTCATCTCTTATTAATGCTGCATATTTATAAGCATTACTTCTATCTGCTATAAAGAAAATAACATCTCCAGCTTTTAATTTAGCAACATTAATTAAATCTTCTCTTTCATCATCACTTAAGAACTTATCAATTGGACCTACAAAACTCATATCATCATTTACTTTAAAATATCCGATACCAGCACTCATTCCAATACTTTTTGCATAATCACCTAGGTCATTAAACCAAGAATTAGACTTGTCAGCTATACCGCTAACAACAATTCCTTTAACTGTAACTCCTTTGAAAGGACGAAATGTTGTCTCCTCAAAAACATCACATAAATCTACCAATTCCAATGGGTTTCTAAGATCTGGTTTATCAGTACCAAATCTATTCATTGAATCTTTATACGATAGTCTTACGAAAGGTGGTTCACTGATTTTTTTGCCTTCTGAAAATTCTTTAAATATTTCATAAAATATTTTTTCACCAATTTCAATAACGTCCTCTTCTGTTGCAAAAGCCATCTCTAAGTCTAACTGATAAAATTCCCCATATAATCTATCACTTCTAGCATCTTCATCTCTAAAGCAAGGAGCTATTTGAAAATATTTATCGAATCCACTACACATTAGTAACTGTTTAAATTGTTGAGGAGCTTGTGGAAGAGCATAAAACTTACCATGAAATTTACGACTTGGAACAATAAAGTCTCTTGCTCCCTCCGGAGATGATGCAGTTAAAATTGGAGTCTGAATCTCTAGGAACTCTTCTTTCTTCATTAGATTCCTAATAAAATCATATACTCTTGTTCTAAATAAGATATTTTCCTTTACTTTTGGATTTCTTAAATCTAAGTATCTATACTTTAATCTAGTATCTTCTGATACTTCGTGTGAAGTCATAACTTCAAAAGGCAAAACATTGCAAGCTTTCCCTAAAACTTCTAACTCACTTACTAATAATTCAATTTTACCAGTTGATATTCTTGGGTTATAATCTTCTTCATTTCTTTTCCTAACCTTACCTAGTACCGTAACACTAGACTCTCTTGTAATACCATCAAATATAGAATCATCATTAGACACTAATTGAACTACACCATTCATATCACGGACATCAACAAATATAACACCTCCATGATCTCTTATATTTTCAACAAATCCAGCAATTCTTACTTCTTTATCTACTAATTCTTCAGTTAATTCAGAACATTTATGTGTTCTATATTTATTTTTCATCATTCTTTCTCCTTTCTAATTCACGATATATAATTTCACGAGACATATTTGGATTTGCCTGGCGATTAGATTTCTTCATAGTTTGTCCTACAAAGAAATTAATTGCTGACATATTACCATCTTCTACATATTGTCTAACAACTTCTGGATTTTCATCCATTATACCTTTTATTAACTCTAATAGTTTAGATTCATCATTTATTTGTTCCATACCTTCTTTTTTTATTAAATCAATAGGATCTATCTTCTTATCAATTGCTTCATAAAGCAATTTCTTTGCAGCATCTAAACTTAATTTATTATCACTAACAACTTTAATTACATCACTTAACATTTTTGGAGTAATAAATAGCTCATCAACTGTTGTCTCTAGTTTATTCAATGTAGATAAGATACTAGTAGTAACAAAATTAATAGCTAATGACAAATCAGCACCATTTTCTAAAACTTTTTCAAAGTAATCTGATATACTTCTAGTTTTTGATAAAACACCTGCATCATACTCACTCATTTTATATTGATTTATATACTTTAAGTATCTATCACCTTTTAACTCAGGTAAGCTATTTCTTAACTCTGTTAAAAGCTCATCAGTAACTGGTGTTGATGGAATATTTGGTTCAACAAAATATTTATAGTCAACAGCATCAACTTTTTCTCTCATTGAATATGTTTTGCCATCTTCAGCAATTCTTCTAGTCTCCTGAATTACCTTTTCTCCTTTATCCAATAGTTCACTCTGTCTTTTTATTTCATATTCTATTGCCGCCCTAACATTGTTGAAAGCATTAATATTTTTCATCTCAACTTTAGTACCAAACTCAGTATCAGTATCTTTCATCAAAGAAATATTTACATCACACCTCATCTGACCATAATTTGATTTTGCTTCACTTACACCTAAAAATAAGAACACATCCCTTAAATCTTCTAGGTAAGCAATAGCTTCATCTGCACTTTCAATACATGGATTAGTTACAATTTCAAGTAATGGTACACCACTACGATTATAATCAATTAATGAATATTTTGGATAATGTTCTAGAGAAGCTGTATCTTCTTCCAAATGAACATCTTGTAAAGTAACTCTTTTTACTTTACCATTTACAATTACATCTAAATAGCCACCCAATCCAACGGGTTTCTTATTTTGAGTTATTTGATAACCTTTTGGTAAATCTGCATAATAATAATTTTTTCTATCAAATATGATTTCATCCGGTAATTTGCAATGAAGTGCCATCGCTGTAAATAAAGCTTTCTTTACGGCTTCGCGATTAGCAACTGGCAAAATACCAGGAAGCCCTAAATCAACAGTAGCAACATTTATATTATGCTCTTCACTGAATTCATTAGGGGCAGCTGAAAAGTTTTTGGATTTTGTTTGTAATTCACAATGAACTTCTAAACCAATTACTACTTTATACATCTATATCACCAACTTTACTATATATATCTCTAAGACCTGTTACTTCTTCTATCTTTTGAGCTATATTAAGAACTATATCATCCTCACATACTTTTCCCGTTATATTTACACCAACTGGCATATCATTAACAAAAGCATATGGTAAAGTAATTGAAGGAAATCCCCCAAAATTACCAATTGCTAGATGATTTTCCAGGATTAAATATCTTGAAGATAATTTTTCACTTGTAGCATCGAATTTAGCTGCTCCACCACCACTGCAAGGTGCAATCATACTATCATATTCTTTAAAAAAGTCATTCATTTTATCAACTACCATACGTCTAACTCTTCCAGCATTTAAGAAAAGCTTTTCTTGATTTTCTCTTTGAAGTATATAACTACCTAAGATAAAGCGTCTTTTAATTAACTCAGAAAAACCCTTAGTTCTAGCATCAAACATAATTTCTTCAATACTGCTACCTTCTCCTCTAGGGCCAAATTGAATTCCAGTTAAATTTGAATTATTTGATGTTGCTTCTGCACAACTAATACACATATAAGTTGGATAAATTGCTTCAAGCAGTGCCTTATCCATTGATACTTCTTCAACTATAAACCCAGTATTTCTCAATTTATCTACTAGTTCGTGAAATTTTGATATCGTTTCTAACAATTCTTTATCATCACTATCTTTATATGTATCCATACCACATATTTCTTTTATGTAAAATAGCTTTCGTCCTTTTATATCCTTATCAATTAAATCACTATATGTTTTACCATCATCATTAAGAGTAACCATATCATTAATATCCTTACCCTTTAATACATCAGTAACAATTGCACAATCTCTAACATTTCTTGTGAATATTCCAACATGGTCAAGACTTGAAGCAAAAGCAAATAACCCATATCTAGATATTCTTCCATATGTCGGTTTAAACCCTACAACACCACCAAGAGCAGCAGGTTTTCTAACAGAATCACCTGTATCGGACCCAATAGCAAAAGGAACTATTCCTAAGGCAACTGTGGCTGCGCTTCCAGCGCTTGAGCCACCAATCATACGCTCTTTATCCCATGGATTTCTAACTATCCCAGTATGTCCAGTAGTACCAGTACCACCCATAGCCAATTCATCCAAAACAGTTTTTCCAACTAACACAGCTCCCGCATTTTTCAATTTTTTGTATACCGTTGCATCATAAACAGGGACATAGTCTTTTAAAATATTGGAAGATGCAGTAGTTAATATACCACTTGTTGAAAAGTTATCCTTTAAAGCATATGGAATTCCAGATATTTTAGAATCCCTATTCTTATATTTGCATTTATCCAATATAGTTACAAATGAATTATAATCACTTTGAAAAAATTGAGCTAGTTCTCTAGCTTTATCAAATAACTCATCTACTGTAACTTTTCCAGTATCTAAATCTTCTTTTAATTCAGTTATAGTTTTTCCTCTAAGCATCTTATTCACCTTCTTCTACTACTCTAGGAACCTTAACTTGATCATTAACCTGATGTTTACTATTCTCTAGTACCTCAGATGTAGTTAAATAGTCCCCCACTTCATCTTCTCTCAATTCAACATCTTTATTAGTAAAAGGAAATGTCATTGGTTCTACATCACTTATATTAGGAATCTTTTCAATTAGATCCATTTGCTTTAGCATAATATCAAATTCTTCTTGAAGTGTGTCATATTGCTCTTCAGCCATTTCAAACATAAGTAATCTAGCATACTTTCTTAATTTGTCTTTTTCAATCATCTCAAAACCTCCTTAATTTATCAAAAAAACACTAGTATTCATCCACTAAAGGGACGAAAACTAGCGTTCCGCGGTACCACCCTAATTATTATAGCTAAACTATAATCACTTTTGATTCTAACAAATCATATCACTTTTAACGGTGTGCCCCCGACTTATTCTACTATATTCTTTAAGTACTCCGAAGTGTTTTTCAAAATAACACCTTATTAGACTTCCACCTATGTCTAACTCTCTATAAAGGAAATTTATCTTTACTCTTCTTCCTCATCGATTTCTTCATTATTGTATTAAAAAATATGATATTTGTCAACATTTCTATTTCTTTTACTAGCTAATTAAAATATCACATAATACAAAATTATGAATATTACCAATTTATAATTTTGCTTTTACCAAATATATGCTAGAATGTATAAAAGGAGTGATTTTTATGAAAAAAACAATATTAACAGGCCTTAGACCTACAGGCAATTTACATTTAGGTCATTATTTTGGGGCTGGTCAAAGCTGGATTAAATTACAAAATGAATTTGATTTTTACTTAGAAATCGCTGATGTACAAGCATTAACAGATAATTTTAACAATCCTGATAAAGT
>CADCQR010000043.1 GCA_902803685.1 uncultured Erysipelotrichaceae bacterium | reverse complement strand
GAGAGACGTACCACTTTATTTTATAAGGGTTTTAAAAATTTATAATTATTTTCTAGAGGTAGTTCAGGTGTATTTGATTTATTTTGAGGATTGAAATAGATTTTTTTTATGATATGATAGTCTAGAAGATAATATAATATTTGAAACAAAAAGGCAAATTATTTACAAAATGAAATTGGCGTATGTTACAAAAAAATATGTACATAATTATTGTGGAGCAACTATGGATTTTATTAAAAAAAAATATAAATTTAGTTTTGTTTTTCTTATATGCTTAGTCATAAACGTTTTGTTTAGAGATCGTTTTTATGATGGATTAACACAATATGGTATGGCTCATGCTGTAGTAATGGGAGAAATCCCATATGCTGATTTTAGTATGGTGACTACACCTTTATTTATTTTTTTACATGCAATTTTTTTAACTATTTATGATAGCTTTTTAACTTTTACTATTGTTAATAGTATTATTTCTACGATGACTTTTTATTATGCTGAAAGAATTATAGGTAAACATATTTTTACTTATTTTTTTCTTTGCTTATTACCATTATTTGATGTATTATGCCCGTCATATAATTTACTTTCTAAATTATTATTAATGATGATTATTTATTATGAAAAAGAAAAGAAAAGTGATTTTTCTATTGGTATATTATTAGGGCTTTTAATTCTTACTAAACATTCTGTTGGAGGCTGCATTTTTCTTTGTAGTTTGATATATAGACGTGAATTAAAGGGAATTATTAATAGAATTAAAGGAGTATTTATACCTTGTTTTATATTCTTGATACATTTATTAATTACTCAATCTTTATATGAATTCATTGATTTAACGATACTTGGATTATTTGATTTTGGTAAGAAGAATGCTTTGCCTTCAGCGTTTATTATGACTATATTTGTAATATTATTAATAGTATGTATAGTGAATCTTATTAAAGGAAAAAAAGAACATAGATATATTACTTATTATGCTTTGGGTAGTTTATCTTATATGGTTCCTATATTTGATTTAAATCACGCCTCTTGTACTTTACTTTTCTTTTATTTATTATTTTTGGTTATTAAAGAATATCCTGTTCATTATATGTACATAAATGTAGTTTTATTTATATTATTAGTTTTATTTGGATATAAATACTATGATATTGTTTATGATCATATTTATATTCATCATTTTAATCATTTTCCAATTTATATTAGTGAATCTAATAATTATGAGGAAGTACTTGATTATTATGAGAATAAATATCCTAATTCTTATATGATTGATTTTGATGGTGTTTTATACAATTTAGCAGCAGAGAAAAAGATTACTTTTTTAGATATTCCTCTTACTGGTAATTATGGTTATAGAGGAGAAAAGGCAATAATTGAAAAATTAGAAAAAAATAAATATTATTTTATTTCTCCTTCAGTTTTTGATTATGATTTTTATCAATTTGATTATGATTTATGCAATTATGTAATTGAACACAGTCAATTAGTTGATACTGTATCTACATATAATATATATTATTATAAGGGGTGATTTATATGAAAAAATATAAGATAATTATTTCTTGTATTATTTTATTTTTTATTATTCTTTTAGTTAATCTTTTGTTAATTCCTAATAATATGGATGAAATATGGAACTATGGATTTAGTTATGCTATTAGATTAGGAGAAATACCTTACCGAGATTTTAATATGGTACTTCCTCCTTTTTATTCTTTATTTATGACTATTCCATTACTAATATGGAATAATTATTTATCTTTTATTATTTTTCATAGTTTAATTCTTACTTTGTCTTTTTATTTATTATTTAAAATGTATAAAGATTATGGCCATTTATTATTAGTGCTTGGAATAATATTGTTCTCTAATATTTACCCTACATATAATTCATTTATTATAGCTTTATGTGTATTTATTATTTATTTAGAGAAGAGTAATTATAAGTATAAAGATTTTTTGATGGGATTATTAATTGCCTGTAGCATATTAACTAAACATACTGTTGGTATATTCTTTATTATTCCAACGTTATTTTTTATTAAGAAAAATGAAATCAACATTAAGAGTAGATTTATCGGTTTTATTATTCCGTTTATATTTACTTTTTTATATTTATTAATTACGGGTAGTTTGGGTTATGCTTTTGATATGTGCATTATGGGTATGTTAGATTTTAGTAATAATAGTCATGGACTTACTATATCTTTTTTTATATTCATAATTCTATTATTAATTAGTATTTATATTGTTTATAAAAATAAAAATAACATTAATAATTATTACATTATATTTAGTTATTCATTGTTTATTCCTTTATTTGATGGATTACATTTATTTTATATATTTTTCTTATTTATGTTACTTATAGGAGAAAACTATAGTGATAAAAAAATACTAAAATATAAATTATTATGGTTAGTGGCAGTGTTCTTTATATGTATGTCTATTAGAGATAGATTTACTGATGGGATTGTTTATCCAAATAAATTTAGTCATTTTGAATATCGCTATTATACTAATAGTAGTATAGAGCATTATGAGGAAATATATAATTATATAAACAATGGAGATTTTATTTATTATGATGAAGACGCTTATTTTTTTAAGATTATTACTAATAAAAAAATAGATAAATTAGATCTACTCAATCATGGTAATCATGGATATAATGGTAGTTCTAAAATTATTGAATTATTAAAAAATAATAAGAATCAGAAAATAATTATAAATCATAATACAGGAAAAAGAATTGATAAGAAAAGAACTCAACTTGATAGAGAAGGTTATTTATATATAATGAACCATTATGAAAAAATAGATAGTATTCTTAATTATGATGTTTATAAATATCGAGAAGATTATGATTAATTTTGTTTTAGAGACTTAGAAATGCTAAATAAAGTAATCTAGATTATGATGTTGCTTTCACTATAGTTGTACTTCATTTCTAATAAATAGTGACAATAATGGAAGGCATATATACATTTATTTAAGAGGTAAAATTACAAACTAATTATGAAAGGCAACAGTTCTTTTTAGAGCTCGGTTTTATAATATCAAAGCAATGTAATTTATAAATATGTGATATAATCGAATGGGTGATACAATGAGGATATCTGAACCAAAGATAAAGAGGATAGAAGAATATAATGTATTAGATGCACATAAAAATAATTGCTATAATAATATGATATTTAGTGAAAATATAAAAGAGAAAATTGAAATTTCTGATGTGACAATAGATGAATGTATATTTAAAAATATAGATTTTAGTAATATAACCTTTTCTAATGTCGAGTTATTAGATGTGGTGTTTGAGAATTGTGATTTATCTAATAAAATATTTGATCATTATTTAATGCAAAGAGTTAAGTTTATAAATTGCCGTATGATGGGGATGTCTTTTATATCTTCTGACTTCAAAGATGTGTTATTTGATAATTGTAATTGCAAATATATGAATTTTGCTACTGCCAAAATATTTAAAGTAATTATCAAAGATAGTAATTTTAGTGAAAACAGTTTTATGGAAACACATATTAAGGATTTAGAACTTAATAATGTCAATCTACATGGCTCAGAAATTATAAAAACCAAATTAAATGGAGTAGATTTGTCTACATGTAATATAGAATCTATAATTACCGATTTGCCTTCTATTAAAGGAGCCATTATAGATAGGATGCAGGCAATGAATCTGATTAGTGTTTTAGGTGTAAAAATAAAAGAATAATATTTATACATAAAAGAACTGAAAGTAATATTATGTTGAATAGTAAAAATGATTTAATAAATTATATTGCATAGGCTAATATGTTTAAGGGGTTGGTATTGCTCGAAATTCCGTATCTAGCAATTAAATCTTAAATATTAAATGTGTATAACATCAATTGTATTTTAGTACCTATTACTTATAAGAAAATATATCAATAAAATATAATAATTATGAATTTACGGAGGTGTAAATATGAACAGACCTATAACAACATTGTTTATGTTGGAATCATTGGATGGAAAAATAAGCACAGGAAGCACTGATAATTTTGATGTAGATAAGGACTTTCCTAGAATAGAAGGTGTAAAGGAAGGATTACATCAGTACTATGAATTAGAAGAAAATACCGATTTATTCTCTTTAAATACAGGGAGAGTAATGGCAAAAATCGGAGTTAACGAAAGAAAAGATTATCGCGATAAAATGATTGTTTCTTTTATAATTATTGATAGCAGACCTCATTTGAACAGTAACGGCATTGACTATCTATGTCGCTGGGTTAAAAAATTATTCTTAGTTACTACTAATAGAAATCATTGCGCTTTTGACTTGATTAATAAATATGATAATTTAGAAGTCTTATATTATGATACATTAGATTTGAGTAAAGTTTTAGAAGATTTATATACTAATTATGGCGTTGATAGACTAACTGTTCAGTCTGGTGGAAATATGAATAGCATTTTTGTTAGAGAAAAGTTGCTAGATTATGTTAACGTTGTTGTTGCTCCTATATTAGTTGGAGGAAGAGATGTGTCCACATTAGTAGATGGTGAATCAATAAAAAGTGAAAGTGAATTATCAAACTTAATGCCACTGCAATTGCTAGAATGTAACAAATTAAATGAATCATATATTGAATTAAAATATAAAGTTATTAGATAGTTTTATTCTTTAATTCTTTACGGAATGGAAATTCAAAATCATTTCTGACATTCCATAAAAATATACTATTAGAAAGGATGATGATAGTATGAATGACTATGTTTATCATGGAAGTAATATTCCAAACCTTAAGATAATAAAAAGAAATAAAAGTACTCACATGAAAGAATGGGTTTATGCTACACCATCAAAGGCAATAGCAACAATATTTCTTTCATCAAAAGGAAATGATTTGTACTATAAATTATCAGGAGCTGCGATTTCTGAAAAAATAGAGTTAGTAGAAAGAAAGCCTCATATGTTTAAATCAATATTTGATTGTAGTGGCTATATCTATAAGTTGGACTCAAAAAACTTTCTCACAGGATTAACTAATTGGAGTGGTGAAGTAGTAAGTTTGGAAAATGAAAAGGTAATATCCTACAAATATATTTCAAATGTTTATGATGAGTTAATAAAGCTAAATAATGATGGAAAAATAAAATTGTATCTATATCCCAATAGACCACAAACTATGCATTAGATAATAGTGACTTAATATGCAAGGTGATTAGATGGAAACGAAATGGATTTGATATGAATAAATTCTATACTTTATATCCTGAGTTAAAAGAAAAATGTTTGGAACAAGAAAAAACAAGTTAGAATGAAAAGGATGATACTAATAAATACAGGATTTGATAATAAGTTAATATTGTAGCCTATTTATAGTATGTAAATACTATTTTTCTTTTTAATAAACTGTATTATAATTAAATAAGGTGAAGTAAATGAAAAGATTAAGCATTATTAGAATAGTAAAATATAGTAGTGTGTCTATTTTAATATTTGTTATTATTTTTACTCTTAGTGTTAGATTAGATAGGCCCAAAACTAAAGTTTATGGATTTTCTAATTTGATTAGCACCGAGGAAGTTCAAGAATTAACACTGATGGAATTTAAATGGGCAGGTATTGCTAGTATTAACAAGAAGTATCTTAATTATGAAGCTACTGTAAAATCTTCTATTTCAATAAATGATATAGATGAAATATATACCGTTAATCGAGAGAAAAAACAAATTATTATTAAGCCTAAGAAGATTGAGATAGAAGTATTGGACGCTGATGTCATCTCCACTATACCAGATAAAGTTAATATTGAATTGAGAGAACAGACATTAGCGTGCATGACTGATGCAGAAGCTGAGATTATGAAAAGTGGTGAATTCATAAGAATCGCTAAAGAAAACGAAATACAAGTGCTTAAATCTTTAATTGAACCATTTGCCAATGATTGGAATTTCAGTATAAAGTTGGAAGATGGTGATTTGAGTGAATAAGGCTAGTTTATATAGTAAGTTTATTGTTTTTTATAATAGAGTGATGAAGTCAAAATATAGATTTTATTATATTGTTGGTGTATTAACAATTTTATTTATGGTAATTTGCATAATCCCCAGTTACAGGGAAATGTCATATTTTAATTCAAATATTGACTATCAAAAGGTGTGCAAATTTACTACAGTTAAAGCATTCTATCACAATGTTGGTAAAACTGAGACTGATGCCAAAGGATTAGGAAAAATATTTTTTAATTATGGATATAAGAAATTTTGGATTGAATATGATGGTACCGTTGATTTAAGTTTAAATTGTGATGAAATTAAAATCATCAAGAACCCATTTGTTGATACTATATACGTAAAATTACCTAAGCAGGTAACTGCTGAAAATCCTAAAGTTTTAGGTAACACTATGAGTGACGGTATTACTGACAAAGGGTTATTTACAAAAATAACAGCAGAAGAGAAAAAAGCCGCCAAAGAGCAAGCGAAAATACAAATGGTTTTAAATGCTGAGGAAGACGAGCTTTTAACTGACTATGCAATGGAAAGATCAAAAAATTTAATTAAGAATTACATTATTTCAATTGGTAGATTAAATAATAAAAATTATAAGGTTGTTTTTAAATAAGATGTGAGCGTCAAGATCGTAATTATATATAGGTATGATAACCTGTTTGATTCAATCAAAGAAAAACATGAAGAAGATTTTTCAGCGCGACATATTGATATATAAAACGTTTAGCTTATTTTATAATATTACTTTGAAGAAAAAATAAATAAGAACGAGGTAAATTATGGAAATAGTAAAAAAAATAGTGCTGTTAAATGCACTAATAGTGAAAGCTGTAAAATAGTAGAATATTCATTTGACGACAAGGATATAAAGCTGGGAATTGCTACCATAGCTGGTAGATATCCAGAAGCTGGGTATTGTGTTAATATGGTTTGTAAGATGTTAGTTCATGTATTAGATGGAAGCGGTAAGCTATATTTTGATAATTCTTTTGTTGAATTTGAAAAAGGAGATTCTATTTTAATAGGTGCGAACGAAAAATATTATTGGGATGTTAAATATTGTGTTTTATCCATTTCTTGTACCCCTGCTTGGAATAAAGAACAATATAAATTAGTTCAGTAAAAAATTATAATATTTTGATATTGATTAATAATTAATTTAATTGCTATAAAAAACGTTTCTATCTAGTTGGTTAGATTATAGAAACGTTTTTTACTATTGATTATTTATATTTTGATTTTCAGTATTATTTTCCTGTATATTGTTTATAGGCATATTATTCATTGTAATATTGTTTGATTGCCCATTATTTCCAGGCATATTGTTCGTTGACACATTATTTGTCTGTATATCATTTGCTGGCATATTATTAGTAGGCTCTGACTGATTTATTGTTTGCTGTGGAAAACTACTATCATCTTCATTTTTTTGATTTTTCTTTCCTTTTTTTACTATAAGGAATATTAAAGCGCTAATAATAATTAAAAGTCCTATTCCAATCAATGGCCTAAATCTAATCCAAGCTATGGCAATTACCATTAGGCTAATGCATAGACCTAATATAACAGAGATCAATCCAACTGCTGAATTAATAAGCCCTCCCAATATTGGTATATAACTTGTAATTCTACAAATTGGTTTTAGAATACTACCCACCGCAATTACACATATTATAATTCCTGAAATTCTAAAAATCCATTTCATAATATTGTTTTCATTTTTAATTATATTAATCATTTCGCTACTTGTATGATTTCCGTCCACAATTTTATTTATGTGCTTACCAGTTGATGACACAAAGTCTACAAAAGTGTTTCCTTTTTGAACTGCTAGAATACTTACTTCTGTAGAATCATTATATACAAATGATATCCTAGTATCACCAATTTGTGGGTTTGATAAGTCGCTGGATGTTGTTAAATAGTTGTCATATACACTTAAATTTAGCTTAGATATAATATCTGGGTTGAACTCGCTAAAACTAGCTTTTGTACTTAATTTTTTTACTTGGTATGAATCAAGAGTGAATGCCCCCACTTTTACATCGTTGGAAGTGAAAATTAAATCATCATAAATTTTTTGTTGTGGATTTTCATGTCCAGATTGATGAAATCTTTCAGAGTCGATTAGTTCAGATGACCATTCTTTGTTATAACTGTAGGTAGTATAATCATCACTATCTGTTGAACTTTCTTCTGTCCATTGGTACAATTCTACAATTCTTTTCATAATTGGTGTTTTTATTTTGACACCAAATTCATTATCAAGTAATTCTTCTTCATTTGTTATTTCCCCATGTGTAGCCACTAATTTTCCATCATTTTTTGAATCGATAGAATCACTTTTTATATCAACGCACATTTTTTCCATTTCTGCTGTAGTTCTAATATTTTTTACAGCGTTTCCTTCGTTCCACCAAAGTAGTACAATACTTATGATAAGTGCAATAAATCCACCTAGAATCCCCTTTAATGAAATATTAACTTTTTTCATATTCCTCACCTTTATTTTGAGTATATCATATTTTTATTCATGTTTACACTACGAAATGTTTATGCTATTATTAATTTAATATATGGCAACAATCAGTGTATATTCTATAAGCTAGTTAAGCTGGGTGATTTTTATGGAAAAAAAACATATTAATAGGAATGATTTAAAATATATTATTCATATACCACATTCATCTTTAAAAGTTCCAGGGTTTTTTAAGGAAAAATTGCTTGTTGATATAGATTATTTTGAAAAAGAAAATATTTTTATATCTGATTATATGATAGATCAATTTGTTCCAAAAAAATTTCCAAATATTGTTAAGTTTGAGTATTCTAGGATGTTTTGTGACGTTGAAAGATATTTAGATGACAGTAAAGAAGAAATGTCTAAATTTGGGATGGGGGCAGTATATCAAAAAGATTCAAATAAAAGAGAGTTTATTAATGTGGATGAAAAATACAGAAGTTTTGTTATTGATAATTATTATAAGGTACACCATGAACAATTAAATAAGATGGTTAAAAATATTTTAACTATACATAATGATTGTTTTATTATTGATCTTCATAGTTTTTCAGATGATTTTGTATATAAAATGTTTAATTATACTAATAATCCAGATATTTGTATTGGTATTAATAGTGATTATAATAAAAATGTATTGGAATTTAGTATTAATTATTTCAAGGAGTGTGGATATTCAGTAATGGTAAATTATCCTTATACTGGAAGTATAATACCTAATAATTATCCAGAAGTTAAGTCGATGATGATTGAAGTAAATAAAAGAGTATACTCTGGAAAAGATGCTTATACCAAATTTTACAATCGTATGTTGAAATATTATGATTTGTTAAATAATATTATTTAGTAAAATTTGGAATTAAAATACAATTAATTTGTTTTTATTTTGGGAGTGTTGTATGTATAATGAGTATTTAGAATTTGCTAAAAATATAGCCTTACATGCTGGCAAGATAATGATGAAGTTTTATAAAAAAGATAATATTGATTTAAAATATAAAGATGATAAAAGTATGGTGACTTTGGTTGATAAACAGATAAATTCTTATTTAATAGAGCAAGTTAAGAAAAAATATCCAGAGCATTCTGTTTGTGGTGAAGAAGAAAGTTATTCCAAGCCATCAGAGTATGTATGGGTATGTGATCCATTGGACGGTACCGGTATGTATGTCAATCATATTCCAGTTTTTATGTTTTCTTTGGCACTAGTTTTGAACGGAGAGCCAATTATTGGCGTTGTTTTCAATCCTAATGAAGATAAAATGTATCATGCAATAAGAGGACATGGTGCTTACTGTAATGGAAAGAAAATACGTGTAAATGATAAACAACTCGGAGATCTTGGATATAAAACAAATGTTGAATTATTTGCTAACAAAATCATTGATACAATGTCTTTGGTAAGTGAGTTAAGAAACGTGTCAATGGTATCCTCAATTGGTAGCGTAGTAAGAAGTTGTATGGCAATTGCTGAGGGGGATTTCTCCTGTGATGTTTTCCCTGGAACGGAACATGCTAATTGTGATGTCGCAGCAGCCTGTATAATAGTTACAGAGGCTGGGGGAAAAGTTACTAACTTTTATGGAGATGATCAAAGGTATGATATTCCTATAAAAGGAGCGATTATTACTAATGGGATTTCTCATAATCGCATCTTAGAATATGTAACTAAATATATTATTAAATAAGCAATATAAATTTTTAATTTATCATTTATAAAATGGGGGCAAATAATTACTATTAATGTAAAGTACATGATATTTCTTACATGTCATTATTATTTTTATCTATAAAATGTTATAATATTAACATATATGATTGCTTTGAGATATAAAATTTAACTGTTTGCATTTGAAAATAAATGACAATATTTTATGTTCAACGTATTTCAAACAATAATTATTGTTAGCAGTTATATAATATTTGATAAATGTATGTAGAAAGGACTGGTATTTATTTTTAAATTGAAGTTTTTTGTAAAAGATTACTACAAATTTTCAGAGGAAAAAGGTCGCTGGGTTTTTAGCATTTATAGGAATGGAAAGCCTGTTTATGTTGTAAAAGATAAAGCTGCAGTAAAAACAATAATTAGCAAGGCGGAAAAATATGGTTATTATGTAGACAGACCAGGTGAAATCGATATTACCGATAGGGAAAGTTTTGCTTTTAGGAGATCGTGTTCTAAGTATCTTAACAAACTAAATGCGGAAGGTAAACTTATTGAAGTGCCACCAAGTGCTGATTGGGAATTATCCGATAAAAAAATGAGGGGTACAGTTATTTCTGTGGGGGCTGGTATTCTTGCTGCTGCTATTGGAATAGGCGGCTTATGTGCTAGTTCTACGAGTAAAGCACCGAGACAAGATTTTGAAGGAACTGATAAATCTATTAGTATTGAGGGAAACATTAACAGTGAAGAGGCTTTCAATCAAATTGTTGCTGCCGAGCCATCAGAAGAGTCAGAATATTCAAAGAATGATTCTTTACAGAAAATGTTAGCAGAGACAGATTCAGAATATTTAAGCCCTGATATTAGTAATAGTTGGGCTATAACAGGTAAATTTAATCAAGATATGATTTATGGATATTTGGCAAAATGCGGGTATAATGATGCAGCAATATGTGCTGTTTTAGCTAATGCTGAGGCTGAGTCGGACTTTAATCCGGAAGCTACGGGTGATGAAAATACGGCTCACACGGCTTATGGCTTATTTCAATGGCGCGGCGGAAGAAATAATGAAAAAAATGAATTTATAAAAAAACTTAGAAGCACTGGAGCTAGAACTAAATATGCTAATGACTTTAAAGGTTATATTTCTAGCAAAGAAGCACGAGATAAATATGGTTCTTCATATTGTGATAGAATGAAAGCATATTGTGAGAAAGCTGGATGGGAAAATGTAGATGATAAGACAGCATTTGAAGTTCTTGATCAAACTGAATATTTTGTGTATAGCCTTAAATCATATCCTAACACAAGAAAGGCACTTGTTAGTGCTGACAATACACTAGAGGGAGCGCGTGAAGCAACTAAGGAGGTTACTATCCGTTATGAAGTACCAGAAAATAAACATGCTAAAGCAGAGAAAAGAGCCGATAGTTCAAAACGTTTTTGGGATGAATACAGAAACGTAAGTAATTTAAGAGAACAGAATTCACTAAAAAAGATGGGATAATTTGCTAGGGATGACGTAGTTCATCCTTTTTGTCTCTGTTAACAAAAGCTAAGGAGGTTAAGATGCCATCGTTTATTGTACATAGTATTGCTGGAGAAAAGATTATGGAATATCTCAAATTAAATGGCGAAGCTAAAAATAAATTTTTTATTGCCAATCTATTACCCGATGCAGTGAAATTAGATATCAAGTCGGGAGTAAGTGATAGAAATCTAAAAAAAGAGATTCAGATTAATAAAAAAAATACACATTTTAAAGTTAATAATGAAAGTGTATTAGCATATCCTGATGTTGATTATTTCCTATGTCAATATCATAACCTAGTAGAAAAAGATATTGTAGCGCTAGGGTATTTCTTTCATCTATATACTGATTATTATTATTTTTCGTTTTTTTTACCAAAATATATTACTTTTTTAGATGCTAATTTAAATGAAATAGATAAAAAAAGTTGTAATATTTACAATAAAATAAATAAAACAGGATTGATTTTAAAGAAACAGTGGTTTTGGAATAGCGACAACTTAGATGGAATTTATGCGGAATATAATAGAATAAATCAATATTTGATTAAGAAGTATAATTTTTCGTTTGATGCAAATATGTATATAGATTACCTTAAAAAAAATAATTTTGTTAATATGATAAGTGAAACTGATATAAAAGATATTAGCAATTTATTATATGAGTTGAATGGTTATTATCAGACGTCACTAAATAATAGAATAGAAAAGCTAAAAATATTTTTAGAGTCTGACATTGACAACTTTATCTGCGAAGTTACTGATTCATTTTTGAAAAAATACAAATATTTTATTGATGTATTTTTGGATAAATAATTTTTTCAAGTCTTTTTATATTATTTATATATTGGTATAATTAAATTGTATATAATGGTAGGTGCTTAATAGTGAAAGAAATAATCGGTAATTACGTTGTAAATAATCCTATATTTTGGTTAGGACTATTCTTTATATTTATAGTTGTTATTTTTATTAAAAACAAAAATAAGGAAACAAAAATAACCAGAGTATTAAAACAATTAGATAAAGAAAAATATATAGTTTTAAAAGACATTAAAATTAACACTTTCAGAAAAAATCATATTATAGATACCATTATTTTGTCCAAATATGGTATATTTGTGATTAAATATGTAAATATGGATGGCAAGATATATGGAGATGAAAGAGAAATAGAATGGATTCAATTAAAAGATTCAAAGAAAACTTATTTTGATAATCCTTGCCGACAATTACATAGCGATGTTAGAGTTATCGCTGATGTATTAGATTTAAGCGAAAAATATTTTGTTCCTATCGTTTGCTTCACGGAAGATGTTAACTTGTCATTAGAGATAAAGGATAAGGTTACGCAAATTGATTTTTTAGATGATGTTATAAGAACTTATAAAAAAGAAATAATAAAATATGGTTTATCAGAAATAAAAGATAAGATTATTTCTATTAAGGATGTACCTAGCAGCAATATCAAAGATAATGATACTAAAGACAACTC
Organism: uncultured Erysipelotrichaceae bacterium; assembly: GCA_902803685.1. The sequence goes on along the minus strand of CADCQR010000043.1, from coordinate 24,480 downwards.
TATTTGCCCTAAGTGTGGGGGAAAACTAATTTTGCGAAATGGGAAATATGGAGATTTTATTGGTTGCAGCAATTATCCAAATTGTAAGTATACTAGAGAAATATAAAATTTCTCCATATTCAATTAGAAAACAGAAAGACGCTTATTTTTGAATAAGTTGTCTTTTTTTGTCTCTCTTTTTTAGTATTATCATTTGCTAATTTAAGTTGAGATATTTTGTGTTCTAAATCAGTTAGTCTTCTGTGTTGATTTAACTAATTGGATTTAAAATTATTAAATATTTAATTAGACTGTAGAAATCCCTTATTACATTGTCATATATTTATATAGCTTCTTTATATTCGGACGTTTTTTTCATGTCTTTAATTTTTTTCTTCATACAGCATTTTTATTGAGATATTATATGTCATAGTAGCTGAAACAAAAATGTAAGCGCTATAAATAGACTAATTAAAATAGTAATATATGTGCTGTGTTTGACTATTTCTGTTTGTTGTAATATAATTTTGGCAGTTAGGAGAGGTAGTATGATTACAATAAAAAGTCAAAGAGAAATAGAATTAATGAGGCAGGCTGGGATGTTGGTCTCTAAGATGCATCAGTTTATCAAGCCATATATAAAAGCTGGTATCACTACTAAAGAATTGGATAAATTATGTGAGGAATTTATTAGAAATAATGATGCTGTTCCAACCTGCAAAGGTTATGAAGGTTTCCCGGCCACTTTATGTACTAGTGTAAATGACACTGTTGTTCATGGTATACCAGATAATTATAAGTTAAAAGATGGGGATATAATTACTATAGATGTTGTTATTGGATACAAAGGATATCAGGGAGATGCCGGTTGGACTTATGCTGTTGGTGAAATTGATGAAGATAACAAATATTTAATAGAACATACAGAAAAAGCTTTATACGAAGGAATACAAATGGTAAAACCAGGTAATAGAATTGGTGATATTGCTCATGCTATACAAAGCTATGCAGAAAATCATCATTTGGGAGTAGTACGTGAATTATGTGGCCATGGCATTGGACGGGAAATGCACGAAGATCCTGAGGTGCCAAATTATGGTGTCCCTGGAACTGGACCAAAATTAAAGTCTGGCATGGTAATATGTATAGAACCAATGCTTACTTTTGGTAGGCGCAATGTTTATATAATGGATGATAACTGGACTGTAAAAACTCAGGATGGTAGTAATGCTGCGCATTTTGAACACACTATTTTAGTAACTGATGAAGGGTATGAAATTCTAACGCCTAGATTAGATTAATTACTTGTAGGAGGTGTTTTTCATGATTAGTAAAGTTTTAAGTAAAGAACAAAATGCGATGATTGAGATTATTGATGGAAAATTAGACATTTTATTGAAGAACATGGATTATAACGACTATTTAAAATTTTTAAGTTCCGATGATTATATATCGACTTATGATAATGTGTTAGGTTATTGTGATATTAATTATTTGCCCAATGCTTTCTTTTCTGGTTTAACACTAGATTTTTTAAATAAGGTCTTAGAAAAAGTTGATGATAAAATAAAAGAATTACATTTAATTTAAATAACCATAAATTGCAAACTACATATAATATTTTAGGTGATTAAATGGAACTAATCTTGGGATTGCTTATTCCATTTTTGGGCACTACATTAGGTGCAAGTTTGGTTTATTTAACGAAAAGAAAGTTGGATAGTAGGGAAAATAGTATATTGCTTAGCTTTTCTGCGGGGATTATGTTGGCTGCTAGTATCTGGTCATTGTTAATACCTGGGTGTGATATTTCAGTTATATGGACTTGTATTGGCTTTCTTTTTGGTATTTTGTTTTTATCTTTTGTTGGTCGTCTGAATATAAAAAATCAAATGGCAGTAGCAATAGCATTACATAATATTCCTGAGGGAATGGCCGTTGGAGTTGGTTTTTTGTCAGTGTTAATAGGCTATAGTAATATAACATTATTTGCTTGCTTTATTTTTAGTATTGGGATTGCCTTACAGAATTTGCCTGAAGGAGCAATTATATCGTTGCCTCTCCACAATTCTGGGTTTAGTAAAAATAAAGCATTTCTTTATGGTATGCTATCTGGAGTCTTAGAGCCTATATTTGGTTTTGTAACATTGTCTTTTGTAAATTTTGCTTCTATATTGCCTTTTATGTTCGGCTTTTCAGCGGGGTGTATGATGTATGTAGTATTGAATGAATTAATACCAGAATCTAAAGATTATAAGTATTATATATATTTTTTTTCCATAGGATTTATATTGATGATGTTTTTAGACGTAATGTTCTGCTAATGTGATATAATATTTACCAGGAGGTTTTCTATGAATCGTTTGATTGTTTTTTATTCGTATTCTGGTAATACCAAAAGTATCGTTGATAGGATTTGTGATAAGTATAAGTATGATGTGGCTGAAATTAAACCAAAAGAAGCTTATGATTCAGACTATGATAAAGTGGTTTCTAGTGAAGAAAAATTAGTTCCCTTAGATTATCAGCCTGATATTCAACCATTAAATATTGATTTAAATTTGTATGATGAGATTATTCTTTGTACCCCAGTTTGGTGGTATAGTGTTGCCAGCCCTGTAAATACTTTTTTACATCAATATGACTTATCTCAAAAGACAATTATACCTGTTGCTACTAATGGCGGCTGGTTAGGCAGAGCTTTTGAAAATATTGAAAAAATTACTGGGGCTTCATTAAAAAAAGCTATATCTTTAAAATTTGAAAACAAACATTTATCTAATTTATATGAATTAGAAGATTGGTTAAATAAATTAGAAGAAAGTAACGAAAATATATAATGTGTAAATTACTTGTCAAATCGACAAGTTTTTATTTTGATGCACTGCATAATAGATATATTGTGTGTTAGTATAGTAAGTTAATTGGAGGGGATGTATTGTGAAAATATTTAATAGAATATTAAACATTTTGGCTTTTGTGAGTTGCTTAGTCCTTTTATATTTGTTTTTTCCTAGTGTAGCACAGTGGATTGGTAGTTTTAAAGAAAATGGTGAAACTAAGAAATTATTAATTGCTGATCATTTAGATAATTTGAAATCATTAAAGGCAGTAGGAAGTCTTGTGGCAGACAAGGATGTTGTTAAAGACTTTGGTAACACGGGTGAACAATATGAATTTGATATTTCATATTATCCGTACTATGGTATGCTTAATGATAATTATAAGAAGTTATATAAACAAATATATGCAAATTCTTTAAATATGAACGATACTTTTACTCCTATTATTGATATTAATAAAAACGATATAACTTTAGTTATGGAAGCTTTATTATATGATCATCCCGAATTATTTTGGTTAGATAATAGTTATGCTTACAAATATAATACTAAAGGTATTTGTTTACAATTAATTCTTAAGTTTAACAATACTTCTAATGATATTGAAAATAACAAGCGTCTATTTGACAGAGAGGTAAATGCTATATTACAGGAATCCTTGAATTATGATAATTTATTGGAAAAAGAAATATTTGTGCATGATAGATTAGTACAAAATTTAAATTATGATTTGAGTAGCGATAATAATCAAAGCGCCTATAGTGCCTTAGTTAATCACTATTCAGTTTGTGCCGGTTATTCCAAGGCATTTCAGTATATAATGCAGAAATTGGGTATTCCATGCTATTATGTTACTGGAGATTCTGGTGGTGACCACGCATGGAATATTATTAAGCTTGATGACTATTATTATAATGTTGATCTTACTTGGGATAACACTGGGGGTAATATGTATGCCTATTTCAACAAAAATGACAAAGACTTTAGTTTGACTCATAATAGAAGTGCTATTAGTGCTAGTTTACCAAAGTGTACGGGAAATAGTTATGTACCTGTATCCAAGTCTAAGTCAACCATAAAAAAGTCAGTAGATTCTACTAAAGATATTCAATCCATAGAAAAGAAAAATGATGACAATTACATCATTGAAGAGAATAAAGATACAAGCAAAAAAGATAACAGTATATTGGGTGAAGCAGAATAGAAAAAGTATTCTGTTTTATTTTCTTATTTCTGGTTAAACTAATTAAGTAGTTTAATAGTTGAGGTTAAAATGAGAAAAATTTTTACAAGTGAGAGTGTTACCGAGGGACATCCAGATAAATTATGTGACTTAATTGCAGATACTTTATTAGATGAATATTTAATCAGGGACAAGAATGCTAGAGTAGCGATTGAAGTTATGGTATCAAAGAATAAAGTGTTTATATCCGGTGAAGTATCAAGTCTTGCTAGTTTAGACATCAATTTTATTGTTAGAAATACGATAAAATCTATTGGATATTTTGGTGTAGAATATGATATTGATTATAAAACTTGCGATATCTATATTAATATTTCTAGACAATCTCCAGATATCGCTTTGGCTATTAATGATGGAAATCCTGGTGCTGGAGATCAAGGTATTATTTTTGGTTATGCCTGTACAGAGACGAATGAACTAATGCCATTCCCTATAATGTTAGCTCATAAACTTTCGAAACGATTATCTTATGTTAGAAAGAAAAATTTAGTTAAAGGTTTGGGTCCAGATGGTAAAACTCAGGTTAGTATAGAATATGATGATGATATGATTTTAAGAGTTGAAGCTATTGTTGTTGCAATACAACATAAAGACATTGTTGACTTGGAATCCCTAAGGGCAGAAGTCATAAGCAAGGTTATTTATCATGTGGTTGATAAAAGTTTAATAGATAAAGATACAAAAATAATTATCAATTCAGCAGGCAGATTTGTGATTGCTGGGCCACTTGCTGATACCGGATTAACCGGGCGAAAACTTATGGTTGATACATATGGCGGTTATGCAAGAAATGGAGGTGGAGCACTCTCTGGAAAGGATGGAACTAAAGTTGATAGAAGTGCGGCTTATATGGCAAGATTCATTGCTAAAAATATTGTTTGGAATGGGTATGCCAAAAAGTGCGAAATTCAATTAAGCTATGCTATTGGCATTAAGAATCCTATATCAATTTCTATTGAAACATTTGGAACAGGTATTATAACAGATGAAGAAATTATTTCTAAAATACAAAGAAAGTTCGACTTAACTCCTGGAGGGATGATCAAATGCTTAGATTTGCAAACCCCTATATATAGAAAGACCACAAATTATGGTCATTTTGGCAAAAATAATCTCCCTTGGGAAAAAAAAGTCTTCTTTTAGCACTAAATTATAAATTTTTTTGCATTTATTTGTTATATTCTGTTATAATTTCTTTTGGTGGTATAAAAATTATAGTCAGTATTTATAAAATTATGCTAGAAAATCAAGTTGGTTTTAAGTTGTTTTGCTATAGTGGTAGTCTATAACTAGAGGTGATCTTATGAACTTCATTTTATATGAAGATGATGAGGCGTTTTTGAAAAGTTATGAGAATATTATTACTAAGTTAATGGGAAAATCAAAAATAAATTATAAAATTCATAAAATTAGTGAGTTTTCTTCAGACACTTTGAATTATCTTGATAATATTACTGGAAATAAGATTTATATATTAGATGTTGAGGTTCCTGGTAAAAATGGTATAGATTTAGCCAGGATTATTAGAAAAAATGGCGATTGGACAAGTCAGATAATTGTTGTAACTTCTCATGAGGAGTTTATTATTGTTGGTTATATGAAAAAACTATTAATGCTTGATTTCATAACCAAAAGTCAGTCATTAAATAATTGCTTGTTAAATACTTTAAGAGTAGCTTTGGAAATTATATTAGGACAGCGGACCTATAAATTCTTTTATAAGGGTGAATATTTCTTGCTGCCTTACGATGATATTTTATATTTTGAAAAGAACTTGGGAGATAATTCAACACTTATAGTTTGTGAAAATGATGATTATACTGTACGTAAGAATATTAATGAAATCGCAAAAGAGCTAATGGATACATATTTTTTTAAGACACATAGAAGTTGTATAGTAAATCTAAGAAAAGTAAGAAAAATTAATTATGATGATGGGATTATATATTTTGACACTGATGAAGTAAATTTATTATCTAGATGTAATAAAAAAGCATTAAAAGCAAAGATAGATCAATTAAATGAATTCATTTTATAATATAATTAACTTCATTATATGTTATTTACTAATTACTTGTTTTAGATTTTCTATGGAAAATAAAAAGCAAATTGCTATCTTTATATTTCCTTTAGTTTTTTTAATTTATCATTTTGAATCTGCACGTATTTATCCAACTATTCTTTTTTTTATTAAGCACTTTTCTAAAAGACCAATACCGTTGATTATTAATTTTGCTTTGACATTGAGCTTGACGTTTTGGCTTATTAATAATTTATTAAGAAATAGTATTTGTAGTATACCGAATGGAAAATATAAATATTATTTTTCTATAGCATTTGTTTATATGTATTTACCTTTTGCATTTATCAGCAATATTTTTTATTGGATTACTATGATTTTTATTAGCTTTTTGCTGCTATTTTCTTTTAAATTTATTGTCGATAAAGATAGACAATTAAAATTAAAAACAAAATTATATCATGATGCTTCTGAGTATTTAAAAATAAGTCAAGAGTTAAATTTAGAGTATAAAAAAAGGTTACACGAGAATACAAATCAGCTCTTATTTATAAGAAGTATGATTGCATCTGATAATAAAAAATTGGTAGACTATGTTGATAGTTTGCTTGAAAATAATAAGTTAGTTCTTTCAAAAAGTTATATATTAGAATTAAATCATCTAAAATTATTTGGCTTTAAGTATTTTTTAAATTATAAACTTATTGAATTGTTGAAAATTAATACAAAAATAGAACTATTTGTTAGTGATGATTTAGAATTAATTGATGATAATTGCATAAAACAACTAGATTATAATGATATTACTACTATTATTGGAGTGATTACCGATAATATGATAGATGCAGTTAAAGAACAAGACAATAAACTTGTTAGTATATGTTTTTATATAGAAGATGGTTTGATACATATGCAGTTTGCAAACAGTATTAAAGAGAGCGTTGATTTGTCAGAAATATTCAAAAGCGGTTTTAGTACTAAGGGACCTAATAGGGGAGTTGGCTTATCTTTAGTAAAAAATATAATTGAACATAATAAATATTTGGATTGTAAGCCTAGAGTGGTTGATAATTTTTTTGTACAGGATTTTACAATCAATTACCAAAAATCATAATTTAAGTGCAGTTTATCATCAAATTGAAATATGTATTTTTATTTGTTGTATTATCTTTTTTGTACAGTAAAACTGTATAGAAGAAAGAGAGGTTAAAGTATGATTGGTAAAGTAAAGTGGTTTAATAATGAGAAAGGTTACGGATTTATAAAATATAAAGAATATGATGATATATTTGTTCATTATTCTGCAATTAATATAGATGGGTATAAGACTTTAAAGAGTGATGAATTAGTACAATTTGAACTTATTACAACACCAAAGGGATTACAAGCAAGAGATGTTTGCCAATTAGGCGCAAGTTTTTAGGATACAAGTTATGGCAGTCTTGTATTTTTTTTTACAAATAAAAAAGAGGCAAGTCATTTGCCTAATACTATATTTAATATTCAGTAAGATAACATTTTTTATCTTAGTGAAGCTAGGAGCCTTTCAATTTTTTATCAAACCAAAATAAAAATAGTGTAGCAAATTTACATTCACTAGCACTATTTATGATAATAACCGTTTTTCTTATATCCAGCTATTAGTTAAGCGTATGGCTCTTAGGCTTATCATCATCGCTACTTTTTTCATTAAACATTGTATCAAGTTGTTCTTGAGTAGAGCCAAAATCTTCTGGTGTTATAGAGACACTGCCGTCAGTTGACGCAAACTTTCCAGTCTCAGTATTGTATGCTAATTCGTTTTTTTCACTACTTGGATTTGTTTGAATTATTTTTCCATTGCTCACTATTAACTCATTATCTTCTGCCATTTTTTCGATTTCTCCTTCCTATATAAAATATTACAATATTATTTTATTAAATATATTTATATATTGTCAAGGAGAATTAGTTTATGAAATTATTTAATAAACAGTATTTTTATATTGATAGGACATTTATAGTTATTTAAAGTAATATGTTTTAATGAATGTGAAAATATGTTATAATCTATACAGTATTTATTGAGGTGAAATTATGGATGAACAATATGATATAAAGTCAAAAAGAATAAGCATTTTAAAGACATATGGTGAGAATTTTCTTGATAAGAGCTATATTACTAATCCGGCTATTGGACGCGATGAGCAAATAAAACAGTTAATTTTAATCTTACTTACACCTGATAAAAGTGCTGTATTAGTAGGAAAACCCGGTGTTGGAAAAACAGCAGTTGTAGAGGGATTAGCTTACCGTATACAAAAAGCAATTGTTCCTGATGTTTTGAAAGATTATCGCGTGATTCGTGTAAACACTTCAGCATTATTAGGCGTTGATCCTGTTACTGGTGAAGCTAAGGTACAAACTTTACTAGAGGAATTGAAGAATGAATCAAAGTTGATTCTATTTATTGATGAAATTCATACTTTGATGGGATCAAAAGGGGAAGCTTTAGATTTTGCAAACATGTTTAAGCCTGCTTTGGATCGTGGTGATATAAAAGTAGTTGGAGCAACAACAATCGATGAGTACGAAAGATATATTTTGCGCGACAAAGCATTTGTTAGACGTTTTCAAAGAGTGGAAATTAATGAGCCTACTCGTGATGAAAACATCCAGATTCTTATAGGAACATTGCCAAAAATTGAAAAAAGGACAGGAGTTAAGATGAATTATACGTCATTCATAACTCGTAAGTTGATGGAGTTTATAACGGATATCACATCTGAATATAAAAGAGTTTATGAAATAGGTTCTAGGTATCCTGATGTTTCACTTACTTTGGTACAAGAGGCTTTTTCTAATGCATTATTTAATAATCGTTATGAGGTAAAAGCTAAAGATTTCAGAAGTGCTATAATGAATAGTAAGAATATTTATCCCGATGTAATATCAAAATCCATTCCAGAATTTGATAGAATTTTTGCAGAGCAATTAACAGATCTTAATGAGGTAAGCATTGATAGACTTGATGATTCAATCGAGTAGTCTAGTTAATTATTTTTTGCAGCTTATAAGAAAGACACCCAAATATGTAAATATGGATGCCTTTTTTGATGATTAAATCAGTTTTGTTTTATTAATGTTGAATTTCCAAAGTATATTTCTTCTCCATTAAATTCAAGAACTATTTTATTATATTTTTGTATCGTAACTTCTTCCGGTAGCGGACAATTAAATTTGTTATTAGTATCTAAGCAACCGGCTTCTACAGTTAAAAATAGTTGATTATTTATAATCTCGTAAGTACCAGTAAATGTTTTTTTATAATTATAAGTATCAATACTCATGATGTATCTATTCTCTAATGTGCTCACATTTGTAATTGTATTGTGTTTATAGTTACTTGTTAATACTAAGTAATAACTATTGTCGGAGCTGTAATAAAATTGTATTTTTTCACTATTATTAATACTAGTATCTGGAATCTTTTTCTGGGTATTATCAGGAATAGTGTATATAGACTCATTTTTTGTCGTTTCTAATATTTTTGGAGGTGTCGACTCTTTATTTTTCTTAGTAAATTCAAGATTATTAATTGTAATGCTTACTATAAAAATCATTAATATAAATAAACATATAAAGCCAAGATCTTTTTTCTTTGAATAATCCATTAATTTACCACCTCTTAACTAACATGATTGTAACATATTTGTATATCTTGTTCAAGTTATGACTAATCTCCTAGTGCCTTTTCTTGTATTAATTTTGCATGTAAAATAGTTCTATCAATATTATTCTTTGCACATGTATAAAGCGTTATAATTTTATCAGTAGTACTAACATCTATGTCATATTCTATTATACTGTTACGTTTTATATTAATTATATATTCTTCATATTCTTCTTCTGTTTTAAAGTTTATTGAGTTTATGAAATCATTGGCGTTAACTGTATATACGGAGAATATTTGATAAGTATTCATACTATTCGTTGTATTAAAGAAAATATATTTATTTTCTTTATTCCATTTCTCATCGTGTGTTTTACTTAGAGTTCCAAACATTGAGCTATCTAGTCTATTGTGACCGTATATTATTATGTTTGTATCTTGTCTTTTTAAATCGTTTCTGAAGTCTAAGAATATCCAGCCTGCAGAGTTTTCTTCTTTGTTAAAATTATGATTTAAATAATAATCGTTATTATCAGCTTGAACAACTGGATAGTTTATATTGGTATTTGGCACCTGTAACCAACCTCTTACGTCATCATTTATACTTAAGAGATTGGAAAAGTCAGTCTTTATATAAGGATATTTTTCTTGCTTAGTTGACTCTTTTACTTCTTCAATCGTTGTTAATTGTAGAGTTTGCTCTTTTACGGAATTATTATGTCTATTTTCTTGATGCCACCGTATGATTAAATAGAGTGAATATACCATTAATAGTACTGATGATATATAAAAAAGTATAAAAAATGTCTTGTATTTCATAACTCTCACCATAATAAGTATACAATTTTAAATAAATATAAGTCAATTTATTATCATTTTATGAATTTTTATTTTATAATTATTATAATAGTATTAAAATATGGGTGATTCTATGAAAAAGTTGACCAGTAAAATATTTATATCTTTAGTATGTGTATTTTTGCTATTTTTAAGTGTATTCCTATTTAACAATAGCCTAGCTATACCAGATAACGAAAATGACAAAGTTTTACAAGAAATAAATAAGCTAGAAAATTATGCCAATGAATATATTGAAAAATATGACAGTAACATTCCAGCAACAGAACTTTGTTTTCAGTATATTAGGAGAAATAGATATAATGATGAGAAATGGAAAGCGCTTTTAGGTAATATTGATACTGAGTTTGTTACATATGTTGATTCTAAGGGCGGTATTGATATTAGTGATGATACTGTTATTATTGAAGAAACAACTTACAAAGAAATAGATTTTGTACATATGATTGCAGTATTAAGTTGCTATTATAAATATGGCCAAAGAGTGGCTTTAGCAACAAATTATTCTATTAGTACTGATTATGCTGGCTGGGCTGGAGATTTATTAACTTATCTTAAAGAGATAAATAACTATCGAATTAGTAAGAATATAACAGAGTATGATGATTTATTTAGTTATTCTCAAGGATTACTTGGGACAAATAGAAAGTCTACCTTTGATAGTAAGGATATTTATGCAGATTTAGATGCTTTAAATATTTATAACTGTGATGATATAGATTTAAATAATTTAACAGAATCTTTGGAAAGGTATTATATTTCTGCTAGTAGCACTTATAATTATAAAAATAGAGTTATATCTGCTCAAAATTATTTTGGAGATAATGAGATTGCTATAAAAAAAAATGTTAAAGATTTAATAACTAATCTAGTAGTCCAAAAATATTTCTTTGCCGATACTGTTAATAGTATTACAGACCTTGATTATGATGTTGTAGTACAAAGTTTTACAGATTATATTATGGGAAACCCTTATATAGAAATAAGCTCTACTTCTGGTAATAGTACTGTTGGTGATGAAGCTATTAAAGTGCCGATTATTGAGAGTAACTTGGGTGTTCCTAAAATAAAGCTCTCTAATGCCATTTGCGAGGTGGAATTTATTGATGATATTATGTATATAAGAGCAACAAATGCTGGGAATACGATTATTACTATTAGTTCTGAGCATCAGCAAAAATCTGTCGAATATCATTTGACAGCATACAACATTGAACCTAGTATTAAGACTGATCTTTTAGATACATATGAGCTTTCTAAAGGAATAGAAAGTAATATAAGTATTGAGGCTGGTGGAACAAACAATACTTATACTTGGTATATTGTTGATAAAGAAGGAATAAAAACAGCCCAACTAGCTGAGACGGCAATTCCTAATATTAATATCAATCCAAGCGAAGAAATGGATGGTAAATATTTGGAATGTATTGTTAGTAATGATGGTAATTCTGATGCAATTAGTAAAAAAGCATATTTAAGAGTACAAAATGCGAGCTTTGTAGATATTGTAAAAACGGGAGATACCACATTAAATTTAGCTTTTTCAATTTTATTTTTCGTATTCTGCTCTAATGTATTTGTTTACTCTATAAAAAATTATTTATTGATATGAATGATTGATTTGATATTTTTATTATTAGTAGGAGAGATTATATGATTAGATTAAAAAATGTATCCAAATATTATTATAGTAAAGGTGTTGTTGCTACAGGATTTTCAAGAGTTAATCTTGAATTCAATTTAGGAGAGTTTGTAGCAATAACAGGAGAAAGTGGTTCTGGTAAAACAACTTTATTAAATGTTATATCAGGTCTTGATACTTATGAAGATGGTGAGATGTATATAAATGGAGAAGAAACCAGTCATTATATTGCCAAAGACTTTGAAGAGTATCGAAGAAAGAATATAGGTAATATTTATCAGAATTTTAATTTAGTAAATAGTTATACAGTATATCAAAATATTGCATTAGTATTGATGCTTAATGGTGAGAAAAACATAAAAAGTAAAGTAATTGATTTAATCAAAAAAGTTGATTTATATAAATTTAGAAATACAAAGGTATCAAAGCTTTCTGGAGGTCAGAAGCAACGTGTTGCCATTGCGAGGGCTTTGGCTAAAGATGTACCTATTATTATAGCTGATGAGCCAACTGGAAATCTGGATAAGAAAAGTGCATTAAGCACAATGAAATTATTAAGTGAGTTATCAAAAGATAAATTAGTAATTGTCGTTACCCACAACTATGAGCAAGTTGCACCGTATGTAACTAGAAAAATAACAATGCATGATGGTAGAGTGTTAGAGGATGTAAAAATCAAGCCATATGAAAAAGCAAATTATAATTCGATTGTTAAAATTCATAATATATCTTTATTTGATAGAATAAGATTAGGTTTAAGAAATACATTTAACATAATACCAAAGTTTGTACTATTATTTCTTGTTTTTTCGTTTATTGTTGGAGCATTAATGGGAGAATATTCCGCTTTCAAAAAAGAAGAGATGATATACAATAATTCCGGAGCAAATTTTGTTTTTAGAGATACTAGTGTTAATCGAATAGTTATAAAGAAAAATGATAACACAATCTTTACAGCTGATGAGATAAAGAAAATAGATAATATAAAAAATGTTAATTATATTATTGAAAATGATTTACTAGTTGATTCTACTGTTTCCATGGGAGATAAGAGCTATGAGTATTGTTTTGAGACATTTGTTTTGCCATTAAGTGTTTGTGATGAGAAACTTAGTTATGGCAGAATGCCAAATGCTCCAAATGAAATAATTATAAAAGTAGATAAGGATGACTACCAGTTTAAAAATCAAAAAGAATATGCTTTATCTAGAGATTATTATTTCCTTGACGATAACAGTGTAGTAGTAGATGATTCATATGGTGTAAAAATAGTAGGTATAATTTATTCGGAAAATTCAGACTATTATAGTACTAAAATTTATGCTAGTGACGAAGTTATGAATAAATTAAAATATGATATACATAAAAAATTTAGTAACATTGTAGTCAAGTTTCAAGGAAAAAAGTATAAGAATGTGACATATAGTAATGAATTTAAAGTTGTACCAAGTGATAGAGTACCAGTTGGAGAAGCGTATATATCTCAGGGCCTTAATTATCTTTGTCCAAAGGATCAATGTTTATGGACAACATTTGATATTACTAATGAAAACTTATACTATAAGGACACTAAAAATTTTACTGTTTCTAAGTTATATAATAAAGATAATATTTCAAATTATATTACAATCCCAAATTATGATAAGAATAATTTTGATAGTGAATGGAATGGTAAAGTATTTATAAATGTTAATGATTATAAATCGCTATTTGATAAAGGTACATTCCAAATGAGTGTCTATGTAAAAGACGCTAATAAAATAGATGATACAGTAAAAGAATTGAAAAAAATGAATTTAAAAACTTTAAAAATAAGTGATACCCTTGTTAATGATGGATTCGTTGAACTTATGAAAGTATTTAAAACTGTTACGACGATAATTCTTGTTGTTACCTTATTTTTTATCTCATATTTTATTATTAAATTAATTCTTAAAAGTAGAAATAAATATTATTCTACTATTAGAATGTTAGGTGGTACTAAAGGTGTCACAAGAGAACTTTTAATGATTGAATTGTTAACAGATGCTAATTTAGCTTATTTTTTCTTCTTGATTTTAATACTATTAAATAATGTTGGATTAATTCATGTTAATGTAGCTGGAGATGTTTATAAATATTTTGTGTTTAAAGATTATATTATTTTATATCTTATAATTGTAGGTATTTCAATCTTAAGTAGTGCCAGATATTCAAGAAAATTGTTTAAGAATAGTGTAATGCTTACATTTGGAGAGGAGGTCTAGTATGATTAAAATTGAGAAAGTTAATAAATATTTTAATAGATTTAGAAAAAATAGTAATCATGTTATTAATAATACTAGTTTAATATTTGAAGATACTGGACTTGTGGCTTTACTTGGACCTTCTGGATCTGGTAAGACGACACTTTTGAATGCTGTTGGTGGATTAGATAAAGTAAATAGTGGTAAGATTTATATTGATAATAAAAAAATAACGAGTCACTTTTCTTATAAAGTAGATAAAATAAGGAATTTAAATATAGGATATATTTTTCAAGATTATAAATTAGTTGATAATTTGTCTGTTTTTGATAATGTAGCATTATCTTTAAAAACCATAGGTATCAAGGATAAGAAAACGATAGAAGAAAGAGTCAATTATGTTTTAGAAAAAGTAGGAATGCACCGATACAGGAAAAGACCTGCTGCTATGTTATCAGGCGGTGAAAGGCAACGTGTCGGTATAGCTAGGGCCATTGTTAAAAATCCAAAAATTATTATAGCTGATGAACCTACCGGAAACTTGGATAGTAAAAATTCAATAGAAATAATGAATATCATAAAAAAGATAAGTGAAGATAGACTGGTTATTTTAGTAACACATGAGGTGAATTTAGCCAAGTTTTATGCAGCACGCATTATCGAAATAGAAGACGGAAAAGTAATCAATGACTATAAAAACGATCATGATGATTCTTTAGATTATGCTATAGATAATGACATTTATTTGTTGGATATGCCTTACGCTGATAAAGAAGATAAATTAGGTATTCATACATACCGAGATGTAGATAGCAAGATTAATTTAGAAATTGTTTTAAAGGGAAATAATATTTTCATAAAAAGTATAGATGGTAAGAAAATTGAAGTTGTAGATGATAATTCTTCTGTAGAATTTTTTGATGCTCATTATACGGCTATGAATAAATCAGATTTAAAAAATTTAGATTTTGATTTTGAAACAAAACTAAAAAATCCTAAGAGATTAAGATATTCATCAATTTTTAATCCTTTGACATTTATTTCTAATGGGATAAATAAGGTACTAAATTATTCATTTATTAAAAAGTTATTACTTATAGGTTTCTTTTTATCCGGCTTTTTTATAATGATGAGTTCAGCTAGAATTGCAGCTAATCTTAAAGTTAATGATAGTGATTTTGTTGATACAAATAAAAATTATTTGAAGTTGATTGTTAACAAGTACAATGCCGATGATTTTAATAATTATGCGAATAGCGATAATGTAATTTATGCATTACCGGGAGATAGTAGAGTTACGTTTAAATTAAACGTTGACGATTATTACCAGACGGCCAGAACTCCAGCATCTTTTACTGGAAGTATATCAACTGTTAATATGATTAATTCAAAGTCATTGATTCTAGGAAGAATGCCAGAAAATGATCATGAGATTGTTATTGATAAAATGGTTGTATCAGCAGTAAAAAAGAATATTGATGTTTCCAAAATGATTGGTCTAAATACTAATGCCGATTTCTTAAATAGAAAATCTAGTGTGGATAATATGGACGAATTCACAATAGTTGGTATTAGTGACACTGAAAGCCCTTCCATTTATGTTAATGAAAATCAATTTATTAATCTGTTGTATAACACAACTGGGGAAAATGATTATGGTTTAATTGAGAATAATGAATATTATAACTATGCTAGTGGTTACCAAGATTACAAATTATTTGAAAATAAAGTAACTCTCAAAGAGGGAACGTGGAGTAATGATGATTATTCTGTTGTAGTGAATATAGAAAATAAATTTAGGATGCCTTTAAATAAAGAAATATCTGATAAAATAAATGGACGTAAATTAAAGGTTGTTGGTTATTATGAGACTGAAGACGGATATGATTATATGTTTGTTAATAATAATATGATTAAAACGTTATTAATAAATAAGTCAAGCAATATTGTAATTTATCCCAAAGACAAGACACAAGTATTAGAAGATTTTAGAGATAATAAGAAGTTAAATATTCAAGATTCATATTTGGTTGCTAAAAACAAATATTTACAGTCAAGACATGATGCCACTAAGGCAGCTATCACCTCATCAATAATCGTACTTATAATATCAACGATAGAGATTGTTTTAATGTTGAGAAGTTCTTTCTTATCAAGAATAAAGGAGGTTGGAATATATAGAGCTATAGGTTTAAAAAAGAAAGATATATATATAATGTTTAGCGGAGAAATATTAGCTATTACAACTATGGCGAGTATACCAGGTATTTTAATGAGTGCCTACATTTTTGATAGAATAACTCATATAACATATTTAAAGGGGCAATTTTTAATTAATAATATAATAATATTAGGTGCTATATTATTTATATATGCTTTCAACTTAGTCTGCGGATTGTTCCCTGTATTCTTTACGTTAAGAAAAACTCCAGCACAAATTTTATCAAGAACAGATGCAGATTAAAAATCTCAGGATAAAACTGAAAATTTAATTAGATAGAAAAGTAGTTTCTATAAAACATGCTAAAGGAGTATTTTATGGTCATTACAAAATCAAATGTAGAAAGTTTTTTGAATAATAATAGAATAGAAGCAATTGATTCATCAGAAGTAATTCCGGTAGATATGGGAAGCAATGCTATTTCAACAGATGACAGCCTTATTTATTCACATTAGGATTAGGCACTTGCATGGGATTAGTAGGTTTAGCTGAAAATTTTGCTTTTTTATCCCATATAGATATGGGTGGATTATTTGGCATCAACCAATGGGATAGGGAATATAGCCAATTGCCAAATGGAAAATGGAATATTAGAACAAAAGGATGCAAAGAAATTCGTACTTTATATAATGCAATATATAGGAATAGAAATAAAATTAAAACACCAATGGATATTATTTTAGTAGAAGGAATTTGTCCATTAGACAAAGATGATGAGCATAGGAGACTATTAGATAGTGGATTAAATAGTCTAGAAAATATGTGTATGCAAAATCTAGGAATTTCAATTAATAGAAGAACAGTCAGCTCTTCAAGTATTTTGGTAGATTCAATAAATAGAAAAGTAGTATTAGAAAATGGACAAGAAATCGATATGCCAGGTATTCTTACTCGATTTGAAAATGCTTATGAAATGGAGCCAGATAGAAGAGATATAAGTGGATTGCTTCATCAAAATACTAAAGATTTAAGAGGTAAGAGTCGTTGACATTTAAATTTAATAAATTTATAATATAACAAGTTAGAAATATTAACATTTATTTGTTAATATTTTTGTTTAAAAGAGTGATACTATGGCAAATGTTTTTTTATTAAATATTGATGAATCTATAAAAAGAATAATTGAAGCGTATACTTTAGTATATGGTGAACAATATCGTAATTATATTACTGATAAATTATTGAAATTGAGAATTTTTACCTACTATAATAGCGATGATATTGAGGATTACTCTGACTTTGTAAAATATAGAATTGCTTGTCAGTATGCTACTAAATTCTTAAAGAAAATTGGTTCCAGAATAGAGGATGAATCTGATTTTAAGAAACAAATATATCCTTTTTTACATTCTGTTGAAGAAGCTTTCTTAGATGATTATGATTTTGAAGAATTAAAAGAGCGATTACCAATATTGATATTTAAATATAAAGATAAATTTGATGAAATGACAGTTAACAACAACATTTCATTAATTAATATACTACGTCAAAAAGAACCTTCTATATTATCGGCAGAAGAATATTATGAATTTTTAAAAAGTGAAGACTTGGCTAAAGTTAGAGATGAGGTTAATAAATTAGTTGAAATGTATGAGGATTTACGGGCTGAATATCAAAAAGCTTTAACTCAAGTTGCTCCTTATGATAATTATGTAGAAAATGAGAACTCTAAACGCTTAAAAATATTTAGTAAGTATGGCCATGAGTTATTAGATGAATTCGTTACTTTGCTACCTGAAAGTATCCAAGCATTTTTCTTAAATAAAAGTTATTCAGATAGACTAAGTATTTTATTTGGAAATATGAACACTAGTGATAACTCAGAAGAAATCTATAATGTGTTTTTTAATTTGTCTAGTTTTGAATTGTTTAGTGAAGAAAAAATTAAATTATTGAGTGATAAATCAATTGATTATAGTGTAAAGAATTCTTTGGTTGAAGAACAAATAGATTATTTAAGTGTATTTATTCCTGAATTAAAATATTATTATGCTAATAACTATCAAAATGACAATTTTATTGCTTCTTATTTGAAATTACTTGAAAGTACAAAAATAAAAAGATATGTACCAAGCGATAAATTAATAGATAAATTTAAAAAATTGCGTGATGATAAATATAAAAAAGCAATTTATGAATATTTGAAATCTAGAGATGATGTTAGTAAGATATTTAAAGATTATTCAATCGTTGATATTGAAGAACAACAGATGATTTTAGACTATATTGAATATTCTTTTTTAGCGACTGCTAACTTGATCCACGGAGAAGATATTATGCCAACTTTATTTTTTTCATTACTTCCAGGGTGTCTGGCATACTGTTTTGTTCATGAATGTGGACATGCCATTGATATTAATGAGACTGGCGGAGGGTTTGAGTACAACGATGATGAGGATAATATTTATGATAATGATTACAGAAGATATGAGTTGTTTAATGAAATTGTTACAGATATTATAGCAGTGGAAGTAAACAAAAAACTTAGAGAAAGAGACATTTATTTGTTTGAACCCAAAGAGTTTACAAATTTAGATTATCGATATATTTCTGATATCTTAGTAAGTGCAGTATATCCATTTGTTTCAAAATATAAGCAATATGTTATTGATGCAAAGGTTAATAGTGATAGAGGAAAGTTAACTAATTATATTGGTACTGATAATTTTGAACAGTTAATTGATTCAGTTAATAGAATCGGATATTTATGTAAAGCGGGATTAGATACAAAATTAAAAAGTAACTGCGTTGATTCAGTTACTCAAGGATATTTTGATGAATTAAAAAAATTACATGCAATCTATAATGATATGGATGAGTATCATAAAAATGTATCGTCTAACACTTCAAATCGTAATTCCGATAAAAAGTGATTAATAATGTATATTGTTAACTACTTTTTTTAAGATTTTCAACCAATTGTTTTGTCTCGGGATGTTGAGAAAAACCTCTTTCTTTTAATCTATTTTCTTGATTCTCTAAGTAAATTAAAAGTGCTTGATCTAAATCTTCATATGATGCTTTTTTAACTTCAGTTAGCTCCTCTGATAAATTATCTCTTGCTGTTTTGTCAGCTATAAAAATAATTTTTTCTAATGGTGTCATTGTGCTGTGCCCGATTGTGTGATATCTGATAGCACTGCACATTTCATCAGAAAAATCAAACCATTCTTTTGCTACCACGGCACCGATATCTGCGTGGATTAAATTTCTATAATCTGGATTCAATATTTCGGCATCTAAAGAGTATTTTGATACCCAATATCTATTTTCTTCTTCAGAAAAGTTTTTTGCTATATCATGTGCAAGCCCAGTTAAATATGCCGTTTGTTCTGGCACATCATAAATGCTTGCTAATCTTCTGGCCTCCTCAGCTACCATTAAAGAATGGTTGTAGCGTTTTTCACTGACTAACGTTTTTAATTTTTCCTTTATTTTATTCTCCACATTATTCTCCTTAATTTTTAATTTGTTTTTTTAATATTGATATTTTATTACTCAATTCATCAAAACTTGTATTATTTGTACTTATGACATCAAAAGCTTCTTTAAAAAATGGCAAATTTTGTTCTATATTTTCTTCTAGAAAACCTATTTTTAATACATTGGTGTTTTCCGTATCAGTTATCATTTTTATGTCCGAAACAGAATCTCCAAATAAAATAATATTTCTTCTGTCTTTAATTAATTCTTTAATCTCTGGTGGCAAGGCCGTTTCATTTTTATTAAAAGAGTGAATAACTTTATTTGATATTCCAGTGGCTAAATTATCTTTAAATTCTAAAAAATTCGAAATTATATAAATATTCTTAAAATTGCATTTGTTGATTTCTAAAAAATGAATAATGAAGTTACCAATCCCTGCTGAAATAATAATAACAGGAATATTTCTTTTGGCCATATTTTCTAAGAACTTTTTTGCTCCAGCTCTAAATATCATTAGATTAGAATTAGCAATAGTTTTTTCTAATGTATCCTTTGATAATTTATATTTTATCAGTAAGTTTATATGCTTTATCCACCATTCGGTCATTAATTTGTTTTTCTTTGCTGCTTCAATTGCCTCATCTATTTCTATCGGACGATAATAATCAAAAAGTTTATTTCTTTCTTCAATGTACCCATCTGGGAGTAAGTTACTTTTAGCTATTAGACTCCAAGAGCTAGGACTATTTCCTCGGGTTATTGTTCTATCAAAATCGGTCAGAATATGTATTGAATTATCTGACCAGTTATTCGCTTGCTTTAATTTTTCTTCATTACAATAAATCATTAACATCACCTGTCTAATATTTTAATTATGACTAAAAAAAATTTCAACAATTAAATATTTTATATTCTTTTTATCTTCATCATTAAATAACAGCATCTTCTAATATTTGTTCCATTTTTTTAATATTCAATTTATTTAGTGGATATAATTCATTTAGATGTAGGTATATCTTTTTTGAATAAATTAATCAAAAAACTGTGTATATCGCTATTAATTATAAAACTTATATTATATTTATCAAGGATTTTATTAGCTTATATTTGCTTTAAATTCTTGCATAAGTTTAGCGGGATATATTTCATATAAGCAAAATGTATCAATAAAAAATGTAAATGGTTTAAAATTACTGAGTATTTTTTCTTTTATTAATAATAACTTATTATAATCTCTATCAATATGAATGGTAATATGAAAGTTAAATGTTTCTGGATTATATTTATCGTTTGGCAAAATATTATATATATTTTTTTGTAGGGCTTTTAATTTTTTATTTTGCCTAATATTAAAGTATAAAATATAAGTATTATCATCACGACACATTATTTTTATATCATCTACATATATTTTCAATTTAGAAAACTCTGTTTTTTGTAACTCAGTTTTTACTTTTTCAGCGACTTCAACTCCCCATGTTGAAATGGTAAAATGATAGGGAAGAGTATCGACTTCTAGGCGATTATCTATAGTTTTAATAAAGGGTACTTTGCAAAGTTTGTCAGTTGTTTTTTCTAAATACTTTTTAATCTTATTTAATCCTTGTTGATTAAATGATGAAACTAGAGTTATTCTTTCATTCATAATTATTTCCCTTTCTCTTAAAATATTTTGTGATAATTTCTTCCTATATATAATTTTATCATAATTATTAGTTTTATGTTTTTATAAGTACCAAAGTATGTTGCAAATATTTTTATATAAAACAAAAATTACGATAACTAATGCTATCGTAATTTATATTCATAATGAGGCAATAAACTAATGAAGTTTGCATCCAAGTGAATAATACTTGACAAATTAACTGTAATATATAGAAATATAAGTTACAATTTCATTGAAACATTTCATCTATTTTTGTCCATTCATTATCTTTCACTGCAAATGATTCACGTTCTACATAATTTTCAATTTGTATTTCATCATACTCACTATCAACGTAAGATTTAATAGAATCATCAATATCAACATTATATAAAATATAATCATAGTCAATTTGTTTAATATCTAAATCCAAAGGTAAATTATTAATAATTTTTTTGAGTCTAGCATTTATTTCTCGTTCTATATCATCTCTTATGTCATCATAATATATATCGACGTATAAATCTCTTAAGTCTTCTTCTGTTCCTCCTTCTGGCATTTCTATATCATAATTTAAAGCTGTTATATCGGATGATACTATTTCTTGAATATCATCATTTAAACTATCCAAAACATAGTCTTGGATAGCATTAGTAAAACTTTCTTTTATTATTGCCATCTCACTATCATTTAATTCTATTTCTTGTGACTCTATCCATTTAAAAAATATAACAATATTATCATAAACAAAATTATGCAATGTGTTTTTAAGATTGTGAAATATTATTTCTTTTAATTCATAAAATTCTACATACCTCTTTTGAATTAATTTCATTATCAAATGATCTTTACCGGAATGATAATCGTCACATAAATCTTTAAACATTTTTTGTACAAATTGTTTAATATCTAAATCTTTAATTTCATAGTCTATCAATAGTTCAAAATAACGATATGCAGTACCCTTATCTATAGAACTTAGTTCTTCAATACTATTGTTAAAAATAAATTTTCTTATTTGTTTTTTATTTTGTTTAAACTTAATTAATTGTTCTATATATTCAGCGTTGTTAATAATTGTAATCTGTTCATTTAAATTGTTCAATATTTTTTTGTTTAAAAAATCATTTACTGATGGATTTATAACCGAAATATATCTTCTCTTTCTATCAATTATTATTTTGATTAACGAATTATTTAATCTATTAATTACTTCGTGAAAAATATTTAATGTTGTATTATTGGTTATTGATAGAATTCTTTTATTAAATGCTTTTTCTAGTACATCTATTTTAACTTTATCATTAGTTAGAGAGTAAAGTGTATTCATAAGAATTCTATCATATTCCTCTAATCGATTTCTGAATTCATCTTCCCAAACACTATCTGGATTGTTTAACTTTTCTATAACATAATCGACATATTGAGTTGAGGATATACTAGAATAATTCTTTTTCTTTGTAATAAATTCTATAATTCTTGGATTATAATTCTCATGTTTAACTATTAATAAGTAATTTTTATTTTTCTTAATTTCTAATAAAAATTCCATAGGTAAATCGTTAAAATATAAATGATTATATAATATTTGTGCTTTTTCTAAATAGGACATTTTATCTAAATCTATAAGGTAATTATCTTTTTCGTAAGTATCAAATAAATTAGCAAAATCTATTGAAGAAGAGTATGCTTCATTAATTATAGTAATTCTACTGTTTAAAATTATTTTTTTGTTAGTGTTTTTTTCGATAAAAGCAATTAATGCTTTTAATTCATTAGGTTGTTTATCACTTAATTTTAAGTAATGCTGCCCTAAAAAATCATCCAATAATATTATCTCTTTTTTTGCAGGATCACGACTCAAAATATTTTTTATGTCTTTTATATTATTGTCCGTAACATAGCGTACACTATAATTATTACTAGCAAAAAATAATAATAGCATTTTAGAAATGGTACTTTTACCTACACCTGGAGTTCCTGTAATAATTATTATATTTTTTTCAACCAATTTATTTCTGCATTCAAAATACGCTTTTGTTGTAACAAATAGTTTCGTATATTTTTCTATATCATTTAGTATCTCACTACAGTCTATAAAAATATGTTGATTTTGAATCATGGATAAAACATTAGTAGAGCATAACCATAGTTTATAATTTTTTTCCACTATTTTTTTATTGACTTCTTTTGATAAAAAGTCATCAATATCTGTTTTATCTAATATGTAAGACATATCTTTCATATAGTTTGAAAACAGATTAAACAACTCTTTTCTTTGCTGAGGTGACAGTTCAACGCTACAGCAAATATAATAATTAGAGGGATTTATTTTTTCAACTTTTGCTAACTCATCTTTTAAAACTGTTTTTAATTTGCTAAAACTACTTTTTATATAATGTTTTACTTGAATCATATATTTAATATTTTCTTTACTATCACATAAATCAATACCACCGTCTCGTCCTTTTGCAAAACGATGTAATTGTAGGGATAGTTTTGATTCCATTATATCTTTGCACAAAATTTCAAATTCATAGTCATTTAAGTTAGCAAGATTGTACATAATATACCTCCAGTCATAATGATGATTTAATTTCTTCGAATATTGGTACA
This sequence comes from uncultured Erysipelotrichaceae bacterium, assembly GCA_902803685.1. Next base: position 110 of record CADCQR010000043.1, on the reverse strand, counting down.
TTTCCTTTATAACTCATTGGAGAGATAGGACTAGGATGATAAATAGGTAATATTTTATAACCATTTACTTCGTGTATGTTACCAACTACTTCTGAAAATTTATTAAATTT
>CADCQR010000042.1 GCA_902803685.1 uncultured Erysipelotrichaceae bacterium | reverse complement strand
TTTGATATCAATAAGTCTTTTGTGTGTACGCATTTCGAATTGTTCACGTGAATCTTTGTATTTATGAACAGCTCTTAAAATTGTGAACTTTTCTATTTCTGTAGGAAGTGGTACTGGCCCTGAAATTTCTCCACCAGTTCTTCTCACTGTTTCAACAATTTTCTTTGCTGCATTATCCAAAATTCTGTGATCATATCCTTTTATTCTAATGCGAATTTTTTCTGTTGACATTTAAAATCCTCCCTTCGCCTATATCTAGTATAGACTTGCTCCATGCGAATAACCCGAGGCACACATGTTTTTTATTAAAGCGATTAACAACTTAACCTGGTGTATCGGCAACCTCGCATATCTAAGCAGCCACACGTTTTAGATTATAACAAGTTGTTATTAATAATGCAAGCTTTTTTTTGAGTTTTTTCAACATTTTTTATATAAAAAAAAGAATTTGTTTTTAATTCCTTTTTACTTATTTTTACAATGATTTCTTATTACTTTTTTTGCTGCCCTTGGCAATTAATTTTAGAGAGGCACTAACGATTAAATCCGAACCAAACTTTTTATTTAAATTATCAATAGTTTCCTGTATTGTTGATGAATCTTCTGATTGGCCTGGCATTTCAAATATAGATATTTGTTCTATTGGGGTGTCTACTAAATCTGATATTCTTACACCAATTAATCGCAAAGGCTCTTTTTTATAATTTTTTTCAAATATTTCGATTACTTTCTTATAAATCTTTTTAGTATTATTAGTTGGATTTGTTAATTTTTCTTGTGCAGAATATGAAACAAAATGTGAGGTTTTAAAAATCACGCAAACTACAACTGCATATTTATTTTTCTCTCTTAATTCTCTGGAAACACGTTCCGTTTGTAGCAATAAGTAATTTTTTAGCTTTTCCTCATCACATATATCGTATGGAAGGGTTTCTGTAGTACTAATACTATTGTTCTTATGATAGTTTTTTTCGTTCACCTCAGAATCATCTATACCCCAACTAATATTATGTAAATACTTAGCTTGACTCTTAAATTGCTTTTCTAATTTTTTTTGAGGCACATGAGCTAACTCTTCTACTGTATATATATTCATTTTGTGTAATTCTTCTGCTGTCCTTTTTCCTACCATAAACAATTTATCCACAGTAAGTGGCCATAATTTTGTTACTATTTCATCTTTAAATAAGGTGTGAACTTTATCTGGTTTTTCAAAATCTGATGCCATTTTTGCGCAAAATTTATTGTTTGCAATACCTATGTTGACGGTGAATCCAAATTTCTTTTTTATATCATTTCTTATTTTATTTGCTAATTCAACATAATCTTTATATAAATAATTGGTTCCTGTCATATCTAAAAAACATTCATCTATCGAATATTCTTCTATTTTTGGTGAGTACTGTTGTAGATATTTTTTAAATTTGTGTGACATTTCTTGATATATTTTAAAATCCGCATGAAATATCTGAAGGTCTGGACACTTTTTTTTAGCCTGATATAAAGTTTCTGCAGTTACAATTCCCAATTCTTTAGCTACTGGCGATTTAGCAAGAACAACACCTTTTCTGGCTTCCTCGTCGCCTCCTATAACGGAGGGGATTAATCTAATATCCTGCTCATATCCTGTATTTAATAAATGAACTGCACTCCATGATAAAAAAGCATTGTTAACATCGACATGAAATATAATTCTATCCATATTACCTCCTGTCAATAATTATAGAACATTTTTTCGAGCAAATCAATTACATTCATTTATAGATGTAGTTAAGAGAACACATATAAAAAGAGAGCAATTAACTCTCATTAGCTCTTATTATTAAACTTTTTCCAGTCATTTCTGGCGGAATTGGTAATCCTAATAGTTCTAGCATTGTTGGCGCTACATCAGCTAACTTACCGTCAGATAACTCTATACCCTCCTTAGTTATAATACAAGGAACAGGATTAGTTGTATGACTTGTTACTGGTTTGTGGTTTTCATCCCACATCACATCACAATTACCATGATCTGCTATTACCATTAATATTCCGTTTAATTCCATAACTTTATTATAAATTTTACCTAGGCATTCATCAAGACATTCAACCGCACGTATTGCAGCTTCGTAGACTCCAGTATGTCCAACCATATCACCATTAGCTAAATTCATTACTGTCACATCAAAGTCCGATACCTCTTTTATGAAAGTATCTGTAACTTCATAAGCACTCATTTCTGGCTTTAAGTCATATGTAGCTACTTTTGGGGATGGAATCAATATTTTCTTCATATCTTCAAATTCAACTTCTCGCCCTCCATCAAAAAAGAAAGTAACGTGAGCAAACTTCTCAGTTTCAGCAATTCTAAATTGACTATATTCTTTAGTATGTAGATAATCAACTAATATATTTTTTAGATTTAAATCATCAAAGGCATGTGGAGATAAAACAGTTTCTGTTACTGGATACATAGTTAATGTCTTTAGATTATTAAATCTTTTTATAGTCATGTTTTTTTCTTTTGCCTTACTATCATAAACATCATAATTACTTAGACATGTATATAACTCTCTTAATCGATCTTTTCTAAAGTTATATGTAATGATAGCATCATTATCGGCAAGAGGGCATTTATTGATTATTCCTGGTTTTATGAATTCATCATATATTCCTTCTTCGTAACTTTTTTCTACTATCTCTTTGTAATCTGAATAAATAGGAGCATCTCCATAACATAATGCATCATAAAATAATTTAAGTCTATCAAAATTGTTATCTCTGTCCATTCCATAGTATCTTCCCGATACTGTGGCAATGCATCCAATTTTTACTTGATTTAATTTTTCATTTAGCATACCTAAATATTTTATAGCACTTTTTTCATACGTATCACGGCCATCTGTAAAAACATGAATAAAAACTCTTTCAATGCCATTAGCCTTACACATATCTAATAATGCAAATAAGTGTTCAATATTAGAATGTACCCCACCATCACTTAATAACCCTGTTATATGTAAATTAGAATTGTTTTGTTTTACATGATTTAAAATGTCTAATATTTTTTCATTATTAAAAAAACTCTTATTTTTTATGGCTGCAGATATAGCTTCTAACGGCTGTAAAGCAACTCTACCAGCACCAAGATTCATATGCCCAACTTCACTTGTTCCCATTTGTCCTTCTGGTAATCCAACAGCAGTTCCGCTTGCTTGAAGAATTGAGTGTGGATATTTCTGCATTAACATATTATATGTAGGCTTGTTAGCATTCTTAAATGCATTACCATCACTTTCTTCACGGATACCACAACCATCTAATATACAAAGTACTAATGGTTTACTCATATTATTCCTTCTTTCTATTCTTTTTTTACATTTTTGATGTGTTTAAACAAAACACCGCATATATTGGAAGATACCTGACATCTTTTCTTGTTGAAAAATTATTTTCTGTAATTCGATATGCTTCTTCAGCATCATATTTTTTAAGAAAAACTGATAATGATTTTGCTTTAGAATTAATTTTGGTGGTTAATTCTATTGGAATAATTTTACCTAGCCTATTTTGGATGACAAAATTGACTTCAGCTTTTCCTTCCGATTGATAATAGAACAACGAATATCCTGACTCAACAAGAGTTTTAGCTATATGATTCTCATAAAGCGTCTCTTTTAAATTTTCGTCTGTTTCTAATTGTCTTTTGTTCATGTGTAACATAGAAAATAAAATTCCATCATCTGGTAAATATAATTTAAATCTATCTACTTCCTTATAACTACTAAGTGGTGACTTTACGTCTCTTATTTTGTAGCTTCTGTAAACGATTTGATTGTTAACTAAAAAATTTATTGAACCTTCGTATTCTTTGGCCCTTCTACCAACACCAATCTTCCCATATTGAAACTTTTTATTTTCTTTTTTTAATTGGGATGGAATTGAGTTTATAACTTCTAATCCTCTAGGTATATCTATTAAATTATCGTTTAGGGCTATTTCTTTTTTATATATATCTAGTATTTTTTGTTTTATAGCATCTATCTCATATGGTGTTTTTCCGTCTAACAATGCGAATATAACTTCTGGTAACCCCCCAGTAATTAAATATTCTTGAAATAAATTTAATGCAACTTTATGAAATGAACATGTTTTTCTATTGTCAAAAGAAGCTCTAATTAAATCAGCTAAATTTTTTTCTCCAATTGCCCATAGGTATTCTTCAAAATCTAGCTCATTCATACTCTTGAATTGTAATTCCTCGCCCTTAAATTCAGCCAGTTTATCGCGCCTAGATGTGATGGCAATTATATTATATTTGCTTTTATCGCTACCAAATAGTTTAATTCCTTTAGCAATATTATTGCTGACAAGATTATCAAAAATTATTAATGTATCTTCTTTTAATATTGTTTCTCCTGATAATAGAGAGAGGCTTACAATTATTTTGTCTATAATTTTTTCACGGCGAAATAAATCTTCTAGTTCTGTATTGTTATCTGTATTGAAATAGACTACATTTTTATATGCTTTTTTTCCAAAGTTTAAAACTGAAAAGGTTTTTCCTATTTGCTTACTTCCGTAAATAACTAGTGGTTTTCCAAGCTTATCATCTTTCCATTTTTGAAAAAATTGTTCTATTTTTCGTTCCATAAATTGCATACTCCTCACATATTTTATAAATTAAGTATACTTTTTGTTTGTATTCATGTCAAGAAACGACTAAATAAAAAGATACTTAATTAGTATCTAGATTGATTGTAATCTAAGCATGTCAGCAATAGTAACAATAAATTCTGAATTTGTTGGCTTTGCCTTATCTATGCTTACACTATATCCAAAAATTTCTTCCATCATATCCCAGTTGCCTCTATTCCAACTTACCTCGATTGCATGGCGCATAGAGCGTTCTACTCTGGAGTCGTTCGAATCATACATTTTTGCAATCTCTGGATATAATCCTTTTGTTATTTTACTTGATAGCGATGGGTTGTAATAGACCATCATTATACCATCTCTTATATAATTATAACCATTTAAATTAGATGGAACACCTAATTCATGAATAATCTTTGTTATCTTTTTTTTCAAACTAATTTGCTCATTTTCTATACTTAAAGCATTTTCGTTAAAATAACTATTGATTCTTTTTTCCAAGATATTTAAATCAAATGGTTTTAATAAATAACCACAAATATTAAAATCATTTGAACGTTCTAAAATCTGGGAGTCTTTATATGAGCTTAAAATAAAAACTTGCTTTTTTATTTTTCTCTCTTGCATCTCTTCAAAAATTGTCAAGCCATCTTTTTTTGATATAAGAGGATCAATGAGTATTAAATCATAATCATCCTTCTTACTTAAGATTAATTGCAATGCGGTCTCTCCATCATATGCTTCATATTTGATGCGTATATTAGAACTTTCATCAAAAAAATTTTTCATAGTTACTACTAAGTCTTTATTATCATCTACAACTAATATATTTATATTTTTCATTTAGTCTCCTATCATATAACTACTTAGCAAAATTATTGTATTACATATTTCTACAAAAAAAAAGAGCGAGAAAGTTCTAATTTTGTCGATTTACAATTTATTGACGAATTCTTGAAATTTCTGCGGATTGAGACTAAGGCCACCAAGTAAAAATCCATCAACGTTTTGACATTTCTTTAATTCATCAATATTTGATTCATTTGCACTACCACCATAAAGAGCAAGCGTATTATACTTACTTTTTATGAGTTCGTTCACTTCATCTATTTGTTCTACTGTTGGTATCTGACCTGTTCCGATTGACCATATTGGCTCATAGGCAATTATTACTTTTTTTCTATCTTCTTGAGAAAATTTTGATAAAACTTCATCCAGCTGTTTTATTATTGTTTCTTTATACACATTTTGTTGACGTTCCGGAAAAGATTCTCCAATACAGAATATTGGAACAATATCTTTTGATAGAAGTTGTGATAATTTAGCACCTATCTCTTCACTATTTTCTCGCTGATATTTTCTTCTCTCAGAATGTCCTATAATACAGTATTCCACTCCATAAGACTTTAATTGCTCAGCAGAAACTTCTCCAGTATATTGACCATTACCTTGTAAGCTCACATTTTGTGCTGCCAACGACATTTTCTTTATGTTTACTGCTGGAATATTTAGATATGTGGGAGCTATTACTACCTTATGTATAGTTTTTATACTTTCTAATTCACTAATATAACTTTTAAATTCTTCTTTTCCAAAATTACATTTGTTATTTAGTACTAGTAACATTTTTATCACCTTTTATTCTTTTTACTATTTTGGATATTATCCCAAATGGATTTTCATTATTCTTGTCTACAATTGCCCGTTCATAAACTTCTAGTACCATAGTGGCATATGTTTTTGAACTGCAATGTTCTGCCTGAATTCTTGCTTGCTGATTGTATCTTGCTCTTAAGTTTTTATCTCTTTCGAGTTCTAGTACAGAATTTATATATTGTTCTTCTGTATCAAATATTTTTCCATTAAGTTCATCTGTAACAGTACCTAAAAAAGATTCATCTCTAATACATATAGGTGTTTTTCCAGCGGCCATTGCCTCGATAACTGTCAATCCCTGAGTCTCTGAGGTAGATGCTGTAGCAAATATATCACAGGAATGATAATATATAGGAATTTCTTCCCACGCTGCTTTACCATTGAAGATAACTTGTCCTTTCATGCCTAAGGATTCTGAAAGTTGTTCATACTTTTCTTTATCTGGTCCATCTCCAACTATTAATAATTTAATGTTTTTGTTTATATCAATTATTTTTCTGTGTGCATTAATTAAAAACTCGACATTTTTCTCTTCGGCTAATCTTCCAACAAATAAAATTGTAAAATTTTTTCTACCAATATTTAACTTCTTTCTTAAAGATGTTACATCGTTATAATCTACATTTTCAGAAAAAAATCTTTCTACTTCTATTCCTGTGGGAATTATGTGTATATTTTTTTTAAATTCGTATTTATCTTTAAATAATTTATAAATTTTTGTTGTCGGAACGATTAATTCATTCGCTGTTTTATCACAATAAAATTTTGTTAGATACTCTACAATCTTTTTACTAGATTTATCGAAATAACCATGTGTAATGTAGTGCGTGTAATCTTCATATAGCGTGTGGTACGTATGAACAAGTGGTAAATTAAACTGTTTTGCAAATATTCTAGCTAGTATTCCAATACCAAATTCTGTATGTGAGTGAATAACATCTAGTTTCCAGTTTTTCATTCTATTAATCATGGATATTGGGTAAATTCTACTTAATCTATAGTCATATATTCCAATCGGAATACCAGGTATTTTTAAAATTCTTTCTGCCTCATCATATTCATATTTTAAGGCATGGTTACTAACCGTTACAACATAAACAATATGTCCTTGCTTTTCTAATGCTTTCTTTAGCATAGCTACACTAGTCGAAACGCCATTTATATACGGTGGATACGAATCCGTAAATAAACCTATTCTCATAATTGCACCTTCTTTTTGAAAACTAAATTAACTATATGTTTTATTGCTTTCTATGTAAAACTCTTTTTCTTTTATCAATGTTGTTTTGCCATTTACTTGACCAATGTCCTCATATCCATTGCTACATAATTGATTATATAAGTCTATATCATCTGGCGTTAATGATACAAAAACTTGCTCCATTCCCATTATTCCTAATGCATATTTACTTGCTTTTCGCATTATTTTTCTATGCTTACTGCTTTTTTGCAAATGTGGAAAGAACAATTCACAGATTTTTCTATCTTTTTCGCCTTTTATGTAACAATAATCACTAATAAGATCTTTTTGAGTCGAAAAAACAAATAAGTTAATTTCATTACTATTTCTATCTATTTGATTATATGTTTCTTTTGAATCATAGGCTTTTTTTATACCAGACAGATACGTAGTGACTGGCTTGTTACTGCTCTTATGTTTTTGTTCAAATTCATCAAATAATTTTACATGTTGATCATTAAAAGGATCAGCAATGAAGAATCCATTTGTATCCAATAAACTCACCCACCTATTTTATTGCTTCTATTCCTGGCAATTTTTTTCCTTCCAGATATTCTAGTGTTGCTCCTCCTCCAGTTGAGGCATGATATATCTTATCTTTCAAATTGGCCACTCCAGCAGCGGCGACTATATCTCCCCCACCTAATATTGTTTTTATATTATTATCGACAAGATACTTTAACAAGATATCTGTATTCTTTTTGTATTTATAAAATTCATATACACCTAATGGTCCATTCCAAACTACTGATTTAGCATCAATTAAATGACTTTCAAACAATTTAACTGATTCACTACCAATATCTAATCCCATTTCATCATCAGCGATATCTTCGATTGCTTTTTCAACATATTTCTCATCATTGGTGAATTCGTGGCTTACTGCAGCATCTATTGGTAAAATTATCTTATTTTTATATTTGCTTATAATTTCTTTACAAAAATCTAAGTTTTCTGAATCAAGTAATGACTTTCCAATTGGATAACCTTCTGCCTTTAAGAAGGTAAATGCCATTCCTCCACCAATAAGTATTTTATCTGCTTTTTCAACTAAATTCGTAATTACACCTATTTTATCTGCAACCTTTGCTCCTCCTAATATAACAACAAATGGCCTTTCTGGATTATCTAATATACTTAGGGCTTTTAATTCTTTTTCAATTAAGAAACCAAATGCTGAAGCTTCTTTCAAATTACTTGGTATTCCAACGTTAGAAGCATGAGCCCTATGTATTGTACCAAAAGCGTCATTTATATATGCATCGGCAAGTGAAGCCCAGTATTTACCAAGAGATTCATCATTAGAACTTTCTTTTTTGCCATCCAAATCCTCATATCTTGTATTTTGCATTAAGATTATATCTCCAGATTGCATCTGATTTACGGCATCTTCTAATATTTTACCTCTGGTTGCATTAACAAACTTTACTTTCCTATTTAGTAGTTCACTAAGTCTAATAGCAACTGGTGCTAAGTTGTTTTTCTCTAAATCTGCTTCCTCTTTTACTCTACCTAGATGTGACATAAGAATTATCTTCGAATTTTGGCTAAGTGCATATTCGATAGTTGGTAATGCTCCAACGAGTCTTGTTTCATCTATAATTTTCCCATCTTTTATTGGGACATTAAAATCACAGCGGATAATTACTTTTTTATCTTTAATATTGATATCTTTTATGGTTCTCATAATAAATTCTCCTATCTACAAAAAGTATAGCATTTATTTTTTATAAAAAAAAGAAAATTAATCTTTATTAAACAAAATATTAAAACTACGATTAGTTTTTCACTAATCGTAGTTTTTATCTTGTCATTAAATATTTTGCCGTTCTAACCATTTGGGCTGTATATGACATTTCATTGTCATACCATGATACAACCTTTACTAATTGTTTACCATCTACATCTAAAACACTTGTAGATAAACCATCAACTAATGAACCGCAACGTCTACCAATAACATCGCTAGACACGATTGGGTCCATTGTAAATTCTAGAGTTTCATTAGTATTAGCTTTAAGGACATTGTTAATTTCTTCGGCGGTTGTATTTCGTGACAATTCCAAAGTTAAATCTACAACTGATCCTGTTGGAACCGGAACGCGCATTGCTGTACCATCCAACTTTCCTGCTAAGTTTGGACATACTAATCCAATTGCTGAAGCTGCACCTGTTGAAGCAGGAACTATATTAGCAGCACAAGCTCTTCCACGACGAGCTAAATGACCTTTCTTGTGTGCTATGTCTAATGATGCTTGGTCATTTGTATAGGCATGAACAGTAGTCATATAACCTTTGACTATTCCAAACTCTTTATCTAATACATCTACTACTGGTGCTAAACAATTGGTTGTGCATGATGCTGCTGAAATTATTTTTTCATCACCATTTAATATTTCATGGTTAACATTATAAACTACTGTTTTTATATTTCCTTTTGCTGGAGCTGATATTATTACATGTTTTGCTCCGGCATTTATATGTGCCATAGCTTTTTCTTCAGAAGTGAATAGTCCTGTACTTTCAAACACTACGTCAATATCTAAATCCTTCCAAGGTAAAGTTGCAGGATCTTTTTCTGCATAAACTCTAACACGCCTATCTCCAACAACTATATAATCACCATCAGCGGAGATTTCATCTATCCTATAATTTCTATGATTTGTATCATACTTTAACAAATAAGCTAATTGCTCTGCATCTGTTAAGTCATTAATTGCTACTACTTCAAATTCTGGATTTTCTTCCATTAACCTGAAGCATAATCTACCTATTCTACCAAATCCATTAATTGCTACTTTTATCATATTATCATCCTCCTAGTATGATTATAGTATTATATATTTTTTACTTCAACAAGATAGACTTATTTTGACAAAAAATTACTGTAAAAAAATATCCACAATATTGTGGATATAATTATTCGAAGTAACTATTACCAATAAATTCCCTAATTACTGAATCTTGTGGAATAGCATCTGATGGAATTGGTAGAAATAATCGCAAGAAGTTTAATAATCGTCTTGCCTCCTCATAGTATAGAGAATCAGTAGGAACAGAATATAATAATGGCTCTACATATGTCTTCAATACACCAACCTCATAAATTAATGCTGAATTTACTGTATAATCAGCTTCGTCTTGATGTGGAAAAATATATTTTTCCTCACCCAATCTAACACTTGGCCACATTTTTAATGTGTCTTCTACACTTTTTCCTCTGGTCCGATTATCTCTTATAATTCTACGTAATAATCTGTTATCAGTTGTAGAGACTCTATTGTGATTATCCATATTTATCTCCGTTAACGCGGATATATATATTTTATATTTTTTGTCTCGTTCGACATTTGATAATACTTTTTTATCTAAGGCATGAATTCCTTCAATTACTAAAATATCATTTGTATTTAACTGTAGTTCCTCGTTAAACTCTTTTTTACCAATTTGAAAATTATAGGTGGGCATTTTTACTTTCTCACCTTTTAGTAAAGATGCAATCTGTTTATCAAATAGTTTTAAATCTAAAGCTTCTAAGCATTCAAAGTCGTAATTTCCCGCTTCATCTTTTGGAGTTTCACTTCTTTCAGCAAAATAATCGTCCATACCAATAACTTTTGGTGTCAAGCCAAAACTTTGAAGGTACATACATAGTTTTTTAGATGTTGTTGTTTTACCTGATGATGATGGTCCAGCTAATAAAACTATTTTGACTTTATTTCTTTTAGATGCTATTTCTTTTGCAACATTCAAAAGTCTATTGCTTTGAAGAGTCTCATCAATTTTGATAAGATCATTTATTTTTCCCCGTGAAACAACATCGTTTAAGTCTACAGAATTTTGAATATTCATAATTTTGGCCCAATCGCGATATTCTTTAAATACAGAAAACATATTGGGATGTGGTTCGTACTTTTTGATTTTATCTTTTATGTATACAGTTGGAAACTGTACTATAAATCCATTTTCTTTAATGTATGTTAAATCGAAATCTTTTATCCTCTCTGTTGAAACTGGCATTAGATTATAAAAATAGTTGTAATAGTTTCCTAATCTATATAATGTCACATAATTATTTGTGTTATATTTCATTACACCTGCTTTTGAATAGTCTTCAATACTTTCAAAATATTTTTGTGCTTCAATACGATCAATAGTGACTTTTGTTATAGGCATATCTGCATTAGAGATTGCTAACATTGTATCCTTTATTAACTTAATTTTTTCTTCGGTTATTCTAAAATTTGTTTCAATATAAATTCCTTTATCCAAGGAATGTTGAACTATTATGTTAGCTTTTCTACCATAAAGTTTCTTAACTGCACATACTAAGATATATATGACACCACTTATATGACAACGATTACCTTCTGGAGATGTTAAATCTAAAAACTCTATTGTCGCCGACTCTTTGACGGGGCATGACAACTCTTTCAATCTGTTGTCAACCCTTGCTAATAAAATCGGATATTTATATTCTTCGGCAAAATCGTTTGCCACTTCTTCCAAGGTTATTCCTCTAGTAAGTTCATATGTTTTATTGCCAATTTTTGCTTCTATTGTCTCTATCATACATTCATCCCCTCTATTCTATTATCTAGAGTATAACACATATATGACAAAAATAGGAATAGTTAGTTGTTTTATTGATTAATTTTTGATTGACTTTTCTTTTTTATTTTTTCGGATAATTCTTTAATTTTGCGTAAGCGATGATTTAATCCAGACTTGCTTATCGTTTTGCCAGTTTCTAAAGAAATTATTTCTGCCAGTTCTTTTAATGAACTCTCAGGATATTTCTTTCTATATTGTAGAGCTTGAAGAGTTCTAGAGTCTAACAGGTTAAGGCAATCGTATTTTTCAATAATTTCAATCTGTTCTAATTGTTCTGTAGCAGATATAAATACCTTATCCATATTAGCTTGTTCGCAATTATTTAATCTATTTGCTTTGTTTTTCTGATTTCTATAAATCCTGACATTTTCAAAATATAGTACTGCATTATTTGCCCCAAGCAATTTCATAAAATCACTTATTTTTTCAGCCTCTTTTATATATATCATATATCCCCTATCTCTATTGAGAATTTTGGCGTTTAAATCAAAAATATTTAGTAACTTTTGAACAAAAACAGCTTCTTCCGATGAATATATTATAATTTCCATATGATACCTTGACGTCTTAGGGTCATTGATACTTCCACCAGTAAGAAAAACGCCTCTTAAATAGGCTCTTATTTCTTCATTTGCACCGACAATATATGTAGGCGGTGATGCTAAAATTTTACCATCATTATCTATATAACCTATATCCTTTAATATATGGTCAGTTTTATCATTTATATTAATAACATATAAATCATTTTTACTAAAGTTAAGACTATCTTTTATTTCTACAATTGACTCTACCTCATATGCTTCTCTTAAAAAGTATTCTATTCTATTTTTTGTTATTTCATTTTCAGTTGTTAGTATGATTGTGCTGCCATCTATATAGCAGTTATTTCTAATGAATCCAGATAATTCTGCTATCATTTCTGACTTAGTAATTTGGATTTGGGCTATTTCCTCTTTTATTTTTGATGTGTATGACACTTATCTCATTAAGTATGAAAAGATGACAGAACTTAACTTCAAACTGTTATGTCTTAATTTCTTATCTTCTATCATGATAAGATCATCTTCCAATAACTCTACTCCCATTTTTTCAATTTCGTCATAATCAATCATGACAGGATCTTTCTGTTCTTCTGTAGAATACTTTTCTGCTACTTCCTGTGGCACTGATGTATTAGAGGCTATAACAACGTCAATTTTTCTATTAGGTAAATATGAGTTGACCATTTTTATATGATCGCCAACTGTAAAGTTATCTGTCTCTCCCGGCTGTGTAACAGCATTACAAACATACATTATAGGAGCATTGGCTTTTTCTAGTGCCTCTTTAACTTTAGTACATATGATGTTAGGCAAAATAGAAGTATAAAGGCTACCAATACTAAATATAATTAAATCAGCTTCTTTAATAGTTGTAATTACTTCAGGTAATACAACTGGTTCTCTTTTATAAAAAATTTTATTTATAATATTAGGACACTTTGTGATCTGTTCTTCTCCCTCTATTATGTTGCCTTCAGCGTCTTTTCCCATCAATATTAAATCACAGTCTTCTGATAGTGGTAAAATTTTGTGTCTAACATCTAGCAACTTCGACAGACATTCGATAGATTCCTTTAAAGATCCTGTTATGTTGAACATTGAAGTTAAAATAAGATTGCCAACAGGATGACCATTCAAATCAGAATCTGTATTAAATCTATATGCTAACATTTTTTTTATTGGCTCATCTATTGGAGACAAGCTAATAATAACTTTTCTAATATCGCCTACTGCCGGCGTATGAAATTCTTCTCTTAATTTTCCTGTTGATTGGCCATTATCAGAAACTGTTATCACAGCTGTAATGTCAATAGGAAAATCTTTAAGTCCTTTCAGTAGCTGGGAAATTCCCGTTCCGCCACCAAACACTACGACTTTTTTATACATGATTTTCACCTCACTTAAAGTATACAATTGCTTGTTGTTCTTTTGATTTTATATAATTGTAGTCATATTGTTTATCCTGCTTTTTTATGTTTTTATTAAAAATATATAAACCAACTAATATAAATATAACTGAAACAATTTGTGCCATTTTAATTGGTCCTAACATTAAAGAATCTGTTCTTAGTGCTTCAATAAAGATTCTTGCTACTCCATACCATATTAAATAAAAACCTGTTAACTGACCCTTTTTTAAGTTTTTGCTTAATTTTCTAACTATTAGCATTGCTAAGAATCCAAATAGACACCATACTGATTCATAGAAAAAAGTTGGTTGCCTATAGTTGCCCATTATAAACATGCCATCAATTATGAATTTTGGGATACCATCATTAACTAGTGCTTCATACGTAGTTATGCCACCATATGCTTCACCGTTAAAAAAGTTTCCCCATCTTCCTATAGCCTGTGCAATAATTAGACCGACCACTGTTATATCAAGTACATCAATTAAACTAACCTCATGCTTTTTACAATAATGTTTTATGAATATAAGTCCGCATATTATTCCACCATGAATAGCTAATCCGCCATTCCATATTTCTAATATCTCTATTGGATTCATAATATAGTACTTAAAATTAAATAGGACATAGTATAGTCTTGCACCCACTATGCCTATTATTATAGTATTAAAAACTAGGTTTACTAGAAAATCTTCATCAATATTCTTTTTTTTTGATTCCTTAAATATTATAAATGTTGCTGTTAGCATTCCAAGAAATATACATATTGAATACCAATATATTTGTATAAATCCAAAATCTAAAGCTACTCTATTCATCAAACTTCACCCGCTTTAGTATTCTTTTAATAAACCATTCAACAATAATATTCATGATTGAAAGATAAATAGCTAGAAAAAAGGTTACAAATATATTTGTTAAATTAAAGTAATTTCCCATAAGCCAGTCTGCTAATTTTAAAATAAAAACATTTATTAGCGGATAAAATAAGCCCAATGTCAAAGCTGTTATTGGTATGGTTAACTTAACAAGTATTGGCTTTATTGTTTTATTTAGAAAATATACAATTATTACAATTATACTGTCTACTAATAGCTTATGATTACTATTAATATGAATATTATGAAAAATCTTTGTTGTGGTAGCAAAAACAAATATATATCCAAGCATTAAAACAAACCATTTCAGGATTGCACTCATCTTATCTTGTGCTTTTACTTCGCTTTTTTTAGTCATTTTATACCTCTCATAATAACTTTTTTAAAAATTGGCCAGTATATGATTCTGAGACATCCGCAACCTGTTCCGGAGTTCCTTTGGCAACAACTGTTCCGCCACCATCTCCACCTTCAGGACCTAAGTCGATTATATAATCTGAAACTTTTATTACATCTAAATTATGTTCAATGACTACTACTGTATCTTTATTATCTACTATCTTTTGCAAAATTGCAAGCAAGCGTTTTATGTCATCTGAATGTAATCCTGTTGTTGGTTCATCCAGAACAAATAATGTTTTGCCAGTCGCCTTACGTTGAAGTTCTTTAGCCAATTTGACTCTTTCGGCCTCACCACCAGATAAAGTTGGGGCTGGCTGTCCTAACTTAATGTATCCTAAGCCAACATCATTTAGTACTTGTAATTTTTGTTTAATCTTGGGAATATTGTCAAAAAATTCTAGTGCTTCTGTTATTCTCAATTCTAAAACATCAGCAATATTTTTACCTTTATATTTTATGTTTAAAGTCTCCATATTATATCTAGTTCCATGGCAAACTTCACAAGGTACGTAAACATCTGGCAAGAAATGCATTTCTATCTTTTTAACTCCATCACCTCTACAGGCCTCGCATCTACCACCCTTAACATTAAATGAGAATCTATTTTTTTCAAACCCATACATCTTTGCTTCTTTTGTAGTAGTAAATAATGTCCTTATATCATCAAACACTCCAGTGTATGTGGCCGGATTGGATCTTGGTGTCCTTCCAATAGGATTCTGAGATATTACGATTATCTTATCAATATTTTCTACACCAAGAATTTTTTTAAATTTTCCCGGTCTTTCTTTAGAGTTGTATAGTTCTTTTGATATTTGTTTACATAATATGTCGTTTATTAGAGTGGATTTACCAGATCCAGATACCCCTGTTATACATGTGAATGTTCCTAATGGTATATCTACATCAATATTTTTCAAATTATGCTCTGTTGCACCTTTTATAGAAAGCTTTTTCCCATTGCCTTTTCTTCTGTTTTTAGGTATTTCTATACACTTTTTACCGCTTAAATATTGCCCGGTAATAGACTTTTCTACTTTCATTACTTCTTCTGGTGTCCCTGAAGCCATTATATAGCCACCCTTTTCTCCAGCTTCTGGTCCAATATCAACTAAATAATCTGCCGCTAACATAGTGTCTGTATCATGTTCAACAACAATAAGTGTATTTCCCAAATCTCTCATTTCTTTCATAGAGTTTATTAATTTTTCATTGTCTCTTTGATGTAATCCTATACTTGGCTCATCTAATACATATAGTACCCCTGTTAAATGTGACCCTATCTGCGTAGCTAAACGGATACGTTGAGCTTCTCCACCAGATAAAGTTCCGGCGCTACGACTTAATGTTAGATATTCTAAGCCGACGTTAGCTAAAAAATGTAAACGCTCAGATATTTCCTTTATGACAAGTTTAGCTATTTCTTTCTTTTCTGGACTTAATTTTATATTTTCAAAGAATATAATCAAATCTTTAATAGACATTTGTGTTACTTCATATATATTCTTTTTTCCTACTTTAACTGATAAAACATCATCATGTAATCTTGATCCTTGGCACGATTCACACTTGTGTTCAACCATAAAATTTTCTAACCAATCTCTAATCCAAGTCGAAGATGTTTCCATATATCTTCTTTCCAAATTTTTAATTATTCCCTCGTAGAACTCTTTTTTATCATATTTATTGCCGCCTTTAGAACTGTAAGAAAAATGAATTATTTCATCAGATCCATACAAAATGTACTCTTGCTCTTTTCTTTTTAATTTTTTCCACGGAGAATCCATTTTTATTTTGTAATGTTTGCATACACATTCTAGTTTCTTGTAATCTATTCCCTCTGGATCATCTGTTAATGTCTTTATAGCACCATCTACAATCGAAAGCTCTGAATTTGGAATTAATAGGTCTTCATCAATCTGTAATTTAATTCCTAAACCTTTACACTCAGGACAAGCTCCGTATGGTGCATTAAAACTAAATATTCTAGGTTCTAGTTCTGGCAAAGAAAATTCACAATGTGGGCAGGCAAATTGTTCTGAAAAAACCAATTCTTTGCCTTGTTCTCCTAATAATTCTATGACAACCTTACCACCTGAAAGTTTGGTTGCTTGCTCTATAGCTTCGAATATTCGACTACGTGAATCTTCTTTTAAAACTATTCTATCAATAACAACGTCAATTTTATCTTTTTTATTCTTTTCTAAAGTTATTTCTTCACTTAGGTCGTACATATTACCATTTACTCGAACTCTTATATAGCCATCTTTTCTAAGTTTATCGAATAAATCCTTATGTGTTCCTTTTTCTCCATGTACTACCGGAGACATTATAATCATCTTGGTACCAAGTGGATATTCTAATATTTTATTAGTCATTTCTTCTACGCTCTGACTTGATATAGGAATATTATGATTTGGACAATAAGGAACTCCAACTCTGGCAAATAAGAGTCTCAAATAATCATAGATTTCGGTTACTGTTCCTACTGTTGATCTTGGGTTATTTGATGTAGTTTTTTGGTCAATACTTATCGCCGGTGATAACCCCTCAATGCTATCAACATCTGGCTTCTCAGAACCGCCTAAAAATTGCCTAGCATATGCAGATAAACTTTCAACATATCTTCTTTGCCCTTCAGCATATATTGTATCAAACGCTAAAGAACTTTTTCCGCTGCCTGATAAACCTGTCATAACAATAAGTTTATTTTTAGGTAATTCAATATTTATATTTTTCAAGTTATTTTCTCTTGCACCTTTAATTATAATTTTATCCATAATTGCACCTCTCGCATATTATACCACAAAAAGATTAAATTATAAAACAAATATAAATAGAACTAAGAACTATCTAAATTTGCTTGATATATCTTAATTATTAGTGTATATTTATTATAGGAGGAGTAAGATATGGTAGAAGCTGTAAAAAAAATATTTTCCAATTACGCTAATTTTAGTGGAAGAACTTCTGTAGGTGACTTTTGGTTGGGCTATTTAGGGGCTCTAATCATCGAGATGGTTGTTAGCTTTGTGACAGGTTTTGTGTGTGGTTTAGCAAATGTATCTGATTCCGCAATGCTTTCTATATCTGGAATAATTGCGTTATTGTTTGTTATTCCACTATTTGCTGCAGAAGTAAGAAGATTACATGATACTAACAAATCCGGATGGTATATGTTAATATCCTTAATACCTTTGGTAGGTAGTATTTTGCTTTTAATTCAATTGTGCAAACCTAGCGTTAATGAAAATAATAACTATTAAATTTTATTAACATTAAAAAGACTACATCTATCATTAAATTATTGATAGACTGTAGTCTTTTATTTTCTTTATTTCTATAATTGTATATTGTTATTGTTAAATCTATTTTTATATGTACACTTTCTACATAATTCTGCAATTGGCTTTCTATCCTCAAATGAGCGTTTTAATTGACCAAATTTTGTACCTGTGATTATGTCATTAAAATTATCTTTATAAATATTCCCTAGTGGCACATTGCCATCACTGTCTAAGCAACAAGGAACTACTGTACCATCAACTAAAATTGCTATTTGTGTTTTTAAGGCATGACAATATCCTTCGCTTTCAAAATTGGAAGTGACATCAGGCCATTCAAACTTGTCTTCTTTATCAATATACAGATTATCACTTATCTTTATATTGCTTTCGCTATATATCTTTTCCACAATTTCTGGGGAAAGATCATAGTGACTCTTAATTTTTTCCACAATTTCTGTGGATTTTTTATTTAGTTTTTTCTTATTTAATGTCCAAAGCCTTAATATGACAGTTTTATTTTGCAAATATTTATCTCTTAGTTCTAATATTTCCTCTACATAGTCTCGCTTTTTATTTTCACAATGTAAGGACACATTTATTTTATTTAGATTAGGCTTATTAGCAATCTTTTCTATTTTTTCTCTTAGTAGAGTACCATTGGTTGTTAAATTTACTTTTAAATTGTATTTATTTGCTAAGTCTATTAATTGGTCAATCTGCGGGTGAAGTAATGGTTCCCCTTTGACATGCAAGTATATATATTCTGTATATCTGCATATTTGACTATATATTGTTTCTGCCTGTTTCAAGGTTATAAATGACTTTTTTCTGTTAACAGTTGAACAAAAACTACAGTTTAAGTTACATACATTGGTTATTTCTACATATATTTTTTTGATTTTTTTCATTTTTTTAACCAAATCCTTGATTACAGACTTTGCTTAATCCCTATTTCTATTGTTGAAATTTAACACTGCTTCAGAAATAAGTTTATCGAATTTTCTTACATTTACTCCTCTTCTAAGGCATATTTTTATTAGGCCTACTCTTGTCTGCAATTCTATTTCCGAATTTATATCAACGTGACCAGCATTTTCACTAGACCACATCAATATGGAAGAGTAAGGCAATGAATATATTTCAATCTTTTTCCCTGTTATTCCTTGCACATCTCTTACAATTATTCTTTTGTTTGTAAATATTGCAGTGTCTCTGAATGTTTTATAGGCTGAAATTGCTACCTCGCCTCTTACTAAAATTTGGTTTAAATCCTCTGGGATTGGACATTCTGAAAATAATGTCCAGCACAATATTTTACCTACCGTTTCCATATTTACCTCCTATTTTTCTGCTTTCATCTCAAACAGTATATTTCTTAATTCCATGGCTCTTTCAAAATTTAATGATTTTGCAGCTTCGCGCATTTCTTTCTCGATGGATTCCATGATTTTTTCTTTGTCTTTGGTACTTATTTTCTTTTGATGACTTGCTGCTTTTCCAGATGAATTGTCAACATTAGTTATTATATCTCTAATATCTTTTTGAATTGTCTTTGGTACGATTCCATTTTCTTGGTTATACTTTTCTTGAATTTTTCTACGCCGCATGGTTTCATCAATTGCTTGTTGCATTGAATCTGTTATTTTATCAGCATACATTATAACATGACCATGCTCATTTCTAGCACAGCGACCTATTGTTTGGATAAGACTTCTATTGCTTCGTAAAAATCCCTCTTTATCAGCATCTAATATTGCAATTAATGAAACTTCAGGAATATCTAATCCTTCCCTCAAGAGGTTGATTCCTACCAACACATCATATTTACCAGCTCTAACATCGTGAATAATTTGCATTCTTTCTAACGTTTTTACTTCAGAGTGTAAGTATGCTACTTTTACATCTAGTTCTTTTAGATAATTAGTAAGTTCTTCAGCCATTCTGATTGTTAGAGTAGTAATCAAAACTCTTTCGCCAGCTTTAATTCTATCTTGAATTTCTCCATATAAATTGTCTATTTGACCTTCTGTTTTTCTTATTTCTATAGTCGGATCTAACAAACCAGTTGGACGAATTATTTGTTCAACAAAATTATTATTTGTGTATTGTAATTCTATTTCGCCAGGAGTGGCAGATACAAATATAGCCTGATTTATTTTCTTCTCAAATTCCTCATATTTAAGGGGCCTATTATCTAGTGCGCTAGGTAGTCTAAAGCCATAGTCCACTAAATTCATCTTTCTGGCTCTGTCTCCATTATACATTCCTCTTACTTGTGGAAGTGTAACATGTGACTCATCTACTACTAAAAGATAATCTTTTGGAAAAAAGTCCATAAGTGTAGTTGGTGTCTCGCCTGGTAATCTGCCTGCCATAGGTGCAGAATAATTCTCTATTCCGGAACAAAAACCTGTTTCTTGTAGCATTTCTATATCATAGTTAGTTCTTTGCTCTAACCTCTCCGCTGCCAACAACTTATTCTGACTTTTTAGTTCCTCTAATCTTTCTTTTAACTCTTCTTTTATTCTTAATATAGCCGATTGTAATTTTTCATCGCTAACAACAAAGTGACTAGCTGGAAAAATACTAATATTTTTTTTACTACTAATTATTGCGCCAGTTAAAGCATCTATTTCACATATTCTATCTATTTCATTGTCGAAAAATTCAATTCTATAACCAATATTATTTTGATTTACAGGAATAATTTCTACAGTATCACCGCGAACACGAAACGTTCCTCGTTTGAAATCCAAATCATTACGTTCATATAACATTTCAACCAGTTTAACAAGCATCTGATTTCTATCTATCGTATCGCCAACAGATAAAGTTAACATTTTGCTTCTGTATTCATCTACTTCTCCAATACCATAAATACATGAAACGGATGCTACTACAATAACATCTTCTCTAGATAGTAGTGCACTGGTTGTAGCATGACGCAATTCGTCTATTTCATCATTTATGGATGAGTCCTTTTCAATATATGTGTCTGTAGAAGGTACATATGCTTCTGGTTGATAATAGTCATAATAAGATACAAAATATTCTACACGGTTATTTGGAAACAATTCTTTTAATTCTGAATACAATTGGCCAGCAAGTGTTTTATTATGCGCTAATACCAAAGTTGGTTTATTTACATTTTTTATAACATTTGCAATTGTAAAAGTCTTACCCGTGCCTGTGGCACCAAGCAATACCTGATATTTTTTTCCACTATTAATTCCATCTACTAGTTGCTTTATTGCTTCTGGCTGGTCACCAGCTGGATTAAACTTAGACTGTAATTGAAACATCATTATCTCTCCTTAGTTAATTTTTTAGCGACTTGTAAGATTTTTCTTATTGCTTTTTGCCGAAAAAGTATCAATATGTTCTAATTAATGCAAGAAAAGTTTAGTGATATAAATTAGTGATATAAAATTATGTAATTAGATATTACACTAATAATTTTATCATTTTAAATATTAGAAAACAAGAAACTAAACGTGTCGCTGTGTTATATAATATGGTGTTCCTTTTGAATCTTCTGCTGAGTTAATCAATTCAAAACCATCAGTATTTTCATCGTATTTAATACCTAACGCTTTAGCTTCTGCAAATCTTAGTCCCTTTAATAGCCTTTTGCTAATTTTTTTAGAGGCATATAATAATACGACGTCCTTATTTCTGTCATTCTGCTGACATTCAATACAGCCTTGTGGAGATTTATAATAAAATGTAGTCCTGTAGTATTCCCCTGCCAAATCATTTTCCACTGTTGACCTTTTTGTAACGAAACCCGCCTGTATACCATCTTTATCGAAAACCAAATGGTTTCCTACCTTTTCCCGATTATTATCGCAAAACCTTCTCCATAGCGTCTTAAATGCTTCTTTTTCTCTGTCCGTTAACATAGAGTTATCTTTATCACCTAAATAAATTAGAAAATCACAAAACTGTGAAACTAAAAATGTGGAAGCAAGATTCACTTTTCCTGGATTTTCAAATAATTTGTCTCCTGGATTAGGATTGCTTTTCTTAATTGTATTAAATATATTCATAATTTTCCTCCTTGTATAATTGTATCGTTCATATAGTTAAATTATTAGTGAACTATTATTGTGTTAATATTTATTATAATTTTTCTATAAATACTTTTATCAATATTCATTATGTACTCTATCATTAATGTGACTAAAATGCAATTTATTTGGGGCTCTTTTATACATTTTCTATTATTTCTAATAGATATCATTTATTAAGAGCCTCATTGTTTCAAACAATTTTTGCATTCTTCTTTATTTTTGGTATAATAGTCATAAATGAGCGCCTTCGAAATCTAAATGCCATTATTTAAATAAATTCTTTTAGTGACGATTGATTTTACAATAAATTGCTAGAGGGCTTTTATATTCTTAATGATTTAAAGGAGTGGATTGAATATTATGAATAATAAATTTATTGAATACTATAAATCGGAATCAAAAAAATTAAATGATTATATTAATCATTTCAATGAAAAGATAACTTTAAAAGATAATAGATTTCTTAAGGATAATCTAGAAGTTTTTAAAAAGCTAAACTCTGATGGTAAATTAATTAGAGGAACATTAATAAATTTGGGCTATAAATTACTAAAAGGTGACTCAGAATATTCCTATCCATTAGCTGCCGCGTTTGAGATATTTCAAACTTCGATATTAATTCACGATGATATTATAGATAATGACGACTTAAGGCGCGGAAAAACAACTATACATAAGTATGTTGGTGATAAATATAATAGCAAAGACTTAGGTAGAAATATTGCAATATGTATGGGAGATTTAGGATTCTATGAATCAATAAGAATGATTGCTAATAGTTATAATGGAGACAGTAGCCTAGGAAAGATTATTTCTTATTTTTCAGATATTGTTCTTAAGACTATAGATGGTGAAATATTAGATGTCATTACCCCTTTTAAGGAAATTAATAATTTAGAAAATGACTCACTAGAAAATGACATTATGGAAGTCTACAAACTAAAGACCGCTTATTACACTATAATTGGTCCATTAGCACTAGGTTTAATATTAGCGGGTGTAAATGATAAACAACTTGAGCTAATTGAAAAGTTTGGATACAACGTAGGCGTTGCTTTCCAGTTGCAAGATGATATTTTAGGTATCTACGGAAACGAAATAGGAAAAACTGTAGGGTCTGATATAAGAGAATTTAAGACTACAATGCTATATTCTTATACAAAGCAAAAAAGCAATTATTATTCTGAGTTATTAAAATATTATGGTAAGACAACTACTGAGGAAAGCATCGCTGCTGTAAGAAATATTTTTGAAAATTCTGGTGCTTTAGAATATACACGAAATATGATTGAAAAATTATATAGTGATGCTATAAATATATTAGATACTATAGATTTTATCAGTGATGACGATAAACTTATTTTGAATGGGCTAATTAATTATCTAAAAGAAAGGAATAAATAATATGGATGAAATAAAAATACCAAAGCATGTTGGAATAATACTAGACGGAAACGGTAGATGGGCTAAAGAGCGAGGATTAAACAGAAGCGCTGGACATAAAGCTGGGTATGATAATCTAAAAAAGCTAGCATTGTATATACTAGATAAAGGTTCTAAATATTTAAGCGTTTACGCTTTTTCTACGGAAAATTTTGGAAGAGAAGAATCTGAGGTTAATTATATAATGAATTTAGTAGCAAAACAATTGCGTAAAGATGCAGAATTCTATTTTAAACATAATGTTAGGGTTGTATTTTCTGGTAGACGTGAAAAATTGAGAAAAGATGTAACTGATACTATGGATTATATTGTTAATGAGACAAAAAATGCAACTGGTGGTGTATTAAATATCTGCTTGAATTATGGATCCCGCGCAGAAATAGTTGATATGACAAAGAATTTAATACAAAGAGTCCAAAATAACGAAATAACAATTGAGCAAATTGATGAAAAGCTAGTCGGCGAGTCTTTGTATAATAACTTGCCAGATATTGATTTTCTAATTAGAACATCAGGAGAGCAGAGAATCAGCAATTTTATGTTATGGCAACTATCATATGCAGAATTTTACTTTCCTAAAACATATTTCCCTGATTTTAATGAAGATG
Organism: uncultured Erysipelotrichaceae bacterium; assembly: GCA_902803685.1. The sequence continues at coordinate 972 of CADCQR010000042.1, read as the reverse complement.
AGTATGATAAAGCACTTGAGGTATATACAAAAAGAGATAGACGATTTGGTAAAATAAATACAAAATAATATTTTTATCATATAAAAATAGACCAAAACATGAAGAAAACATATTTCTTTCATATTATCAGTCTATTTTTTTGTTTATATCTATACATTATCTTTAATTTTAGGCTCTAATGCTACAATTTTTTGACTAAGTTCAACTGTAAATATAGACCCTATACCAAATTCACTTTCTACTTTTATCTTTCCGTCCAACATATCTACTAAAGATTTTGTGATTGCCAAACCTAATCCTGTACCTTCTATATTAGAATCTCTATCTTCTTCTAGTCTGTTAAATCTGGTAAACAATTTATCTAGCTGAAACTTTTTGATTCCTCTGCCAGTATCTTTTACAATTATTTTTAAATTACTTCTATTTTTTTCATTTTTACATTCTACAATAAAGTCTACAAAACCCTTATCGGTATATTTTACTGCGTTAGTAAGCAAATTGGTTATAATTCTTTTAATTTTATCTTTATCACCATATAGTTCGTATGGAATTTGATTATCAAATTTTGTCCTCAAGGTTAACGGCTTATTCCCAATTCTAACGCTAATCATCTTGGTCATTTCTGTTATTATTTCCTCAAAGTGATATTTTGCTTCTACTACTTCCATCTTATTTGTATCTATTTTATTAATATCCAATATACCATTAACTAACTCAAGAAGGTTTTCTGATGCCATTACAATATCTCTAGCATCTTCATGTATTTCTTCCAAGTTATCATTTACTTCAATCATTTGCGATAGCCCCATTATGGCATTTAATGGAGTCCTTAATTCATGTGACATACTACTTAGGAAATCACTCTTAGCATTATTTGATTTTTCTGCCTGATTTTTTGCTAATTGAAGTGCTGTTATTAGACGCATGTCAGGATTTTCAATTGTATGATACATTAAATATGATATTAAAGTT
>CADCQR010000041.1 GCA_902803685.1 uncultured Erysipelotrichaceae bacterium | reverse complement strand
GGTCCCCACACAAGCTCGCTGAAAAATAATATAATTATCAATTTAGACCGTGAATTGTAACCATCTTGTTTCTATTCACAGCCTGTTTCCACTTAAAAGATTGAAAAACATCCTACATCAGCTGTAAATTGTAACTACATATTACTTGCAAAATCTATGTTTTCCAATGACTACCGTTAATGGTCTTGACCAAATCCATTTGTTGGTTGCCGTTGCAGGATTAAAATAATATATTGCACCATACGAAGGGTCCCATCCATTTATAGCATCTTGTGCTGCCTTTTTGGCTGTTACATTAACTGGTAAATTGATTTGTCCATCCGAAACAGCATCAAATGCCCCAGATTGATATATAACTCCTGAAATTGTATTTGGAAACGAACTACTTTTTACTCTATTTAATACAACCGCTCCAACTGCAACTTGGCCTGTGTAAACTTCTCCTCTTGCCTCTCCATAGATAAGTTTCGCTAATAAATTAACATCTGACGAATTGGTATTTGAAGCTGTGTTTGACGAGGATGAACTTGTAATGCCCATTGCTGATAAAGTTTTTTCTCCTGCTATACCATCAACAGTCAACCCATTTTTTTGTTGAAAACTTTTTACTGCTGCAAGAGTCTTGCTTCCGTAGATTCCATCAACCGCTCCATTATAATACCCCCAATTTTTTAATTTCTGCTGTATTTGCCTTACCTCATTACTATTGCTTCCATATTTTGATAAAGCTTGTGATTCATTACTTTTTGAAAGGTCAAACATCACAATTATTGTAATTAAAGTTAAAATAAATGTAAATATTATCATTCTATGATTAAAAATACTTTTTAGCATAAAATAAAAACCTCTTTTTTTAAATAATTAATATTATTTTTATCCAAAAAAGGTTTTTTATACATATATCATCTAAAAACATGTAAAAATTTTTAATAATAAATTATAATTAGCAATAAGTACAAATAATTGCTTCGAATCCGAGGTTTAGGTCTATTAATCCAACTTTATACTTATAGTCTAAGTCACAAAGTTCTTTTAAAATCTTTCGAATTTCACTTGTCTTAAAGTATCCAGCTTGTGTTTTATATTTGTTAACTAAAAATGTTTGATTTGGTTTTAAATCTAGAGCAGTTTTCATATCCTTGTTATTCTTCAAAGATAGCTTTACTAGATATAACTTCCTAAAATGATTATATAAGGTAATTAAAATCTTTTGAACAGGCTCTTTTGCTAAGATTAAGTTTCTCAAAACATCTATTGCAATTTGGGTATTTTTCTTTCCTAAGCTATCTGTTAAATCAAATATCACACTTTCAATCTTCTTTATACATAGATTATCGACATCCTCTTTTGTTATAGTACCATTTTCTCCTACATACTCAATTAATTTTCTCATCTCATTAATCAAATCCTGCATATTAGTTCCACAACATTGTATGAGATAGCTCAAGGTAAATGCATCTATATTTCTTTTATATGAATTTGCAATAGCTTTTAACCTTGTTTGAATTTGATTGGGTTTCTCATATTCAAAATTGCATATAATACCTTTTTCTTCTATGAATTTCATCAAGTCTGATTTTTCAACTTCGTCTTCAATAAAAACAATAATCACGCTATCTTTAATTACTTCAAAATTATTATTAAAGTAACTTAAAAGTTTGACTCTAAGACTATCATCATCTTTTTTCATCTTTTTTTTTGTTTCTTTTTTAAATAATCCCGTATTTACTGCAACAATTAGCTTCTTATCAAATCCAAAAGCTGGAGTTTCTATGTCTGATATAATATTATTTACATTTGTATCATCAATACTTACATAATTAATTCCTTTTAAAGTTTCTCCAAATATTTTTTTTATTTTTTTTAAAGAACTCTCAAGTAAAAATCTCTCTTCACCATATAACAAATATAAAGACTCTAAAATTCCCGCCTTTAATTCTTTCTCCAACTCTTCAATTTTCAATTAACTCACTCCTACAAAAAACTAATTTAAATCCAAGATATATGTATCTTGAATTTAAACTTTACTACGATGATAGGTTAGATAATTATCCAAATATAATTCTGAATACTTCTGCAACACTCCAACCTTGTGCAAATGTTCCTTTAGGCAAATATGGATATTTAGAATCATGTAATTCTGAAATAGAACCCACACATCCAGACTCATTTACATCTTTTGAAAAAACTTTTTCAACTTTTTTCTTAAATTGATCTATTTTTATATCTAATTCTTTTGCATATTCTTCATTTTTTTCAAAAGCCCTCATATTTTTTAAACTATTATAATATAATCCCAAAAGCCAAGGCCATGTAATTCCTTGATGATAGCTCATATCTCTTCTAAAACCATTTCCTTCATATATATCCACATAATTTTCTTCACCTCTTGCAAGAGTTTTTAGTCCATAATTATTTAGTAATTTCTTTTCTACTACCCCTATAATATTCTTAGCAATTTGTGAATCTGGGTCTATAACAGGATATGTCAAGCTTAATGCAAAAAGTTGGTTTGGTCTTATTTTACTGTCTCCTAGTACATCATATAGACACTTTCTTCTTGAATTATAGAATTTTTTATTAAATGATACTTTACATCTCTCTGCCATTTCAGAATATATTTTCATTGTATATCTTTTGCCAACTTTTTCATACTTTTCAGCTAATGCTACCATTATTTTTAAAGCATTATACCATAGTGCATTTAATTCTACAACTTTACCATTTCTAGGAGTAAAAGCATAATCTCCATATTTAGCATCCATCCAGGTATTTTGTGTTAATTCTGTTCCAGAAGATATTAGTCCATCCTTGTCTAAGTGTATATTATTATCCCAAAAATCTATTCCTTTAGAGTAATTTCCTATTATCAATTTTAACTTTGGATAAATTTTTTCTCTAACAAAACGATTATCGTCTGTATATTCTAGATATTTTTGTACTTGTTCAAATAATAAAAGGCTACTGTCAGCACTATTATATAATGGGCTATTATCTTCTTCTGAATAACCATTTGGAAGCAATCCATATTTTATGTCTCTTACACATGTAAGCAT
>CADCQR010000040.1 GCA_902803685.1 uncultured Erysipelotrichaceae bacterium | reverse complement strand
TATCATTCATTCCAAATATCGGATGATATTTATTATTTTGGGTAATTGGACAATTATTGTCTTCTAAGTAATAAAAGCGAGCTAACATATCATTATATTTTAATCTCAAGATAGAACTACTTTTAGCAATATATCCTAATACACCTTTCTGATATAAAAACTCGAATGTCTCTTTTAAGTGGTCGACATCATAAAGAATAATCTGTGGTGTTAATAGTTTTTCATTGTAATTATTTTTTATGTAATTAATGGAAGCCTCTAGTTGATTTGCCCTTTTAGAAAATATACTACCTGCAATAGGTATATTATTAGTACGACATAAATCGATTATTTTTCTAGCTTCTGGCTCGTCTCTTTCAAAAATGGAGGCCAACCTATTTATATCAATGCCTTTTTCTTCACAAAGCTTGTGTAAATTTTCTAATTCCGCAGCATTACTTTTAAAAACACTACCTGTAATATTAATCCCTAATCTATTGCAGACTTTTACAATTTCATTTACATCATTAAACGTTCTGGTATACACTGTTGCTAAATTACTAGCATCAAGCTTATTTATTTTTAATAATTTAAATATTTTTCTTAATTCTTTTGGATTTTTTCTAAAAACATTACTACTAACTTTTATTTTAAGTTCGTTACATGTATCAAGTATAGCTTTTGCTTTTCGAGGTGTATTAAGAAAGATTAAAGCATTATCATTAATATTAATTCCATATTTATTACATATATCAACAATTTCTTCAATTTCATAAACATTTCTTCTAAATACCATTGAGCATGCCTTGATGTTATTGGCCGCACAAACTTTTAAAATATCTTTTGCTTCTTTCGGTGGCTTTCTGAATAATGCTGGACTATTAAGTAAACTTAGACCATTTTTCATACTTTTTAAGCCTTCTACAATATCAATTATTTCATCAGATGTTCTAGTAAACACTCTTGGTACTTTCTTATAATTTATATTATAAGTTTTACACGTATTGATAATATTTTCTAATTCATTGGAATCTGCCAAAAAAACAGAATTTAATGCATTATAATCTATACCTAATCTCTTACATATAGAGCAAATATCCACTATCTCATTAGCAGTATGGTTAAATAGTAAATTATTCATCTTAAGATCCGTTTGATTACATAGTTTAAAAATATCATCTAATTCTTCAGCACTTCTTTTAAAGATTGTTGTGTGTTTATTTATACTTATCCCATATTTCTTGCATACCTTGGCAATATCTTCTAATTTTTTCGGGTCATTTTTAAAAATACTAGATTTTAATTTAATACCGTAAGTATGACATATATCTAATATATCGCGTACTTCTTGCGGTTTCCTTGAAAAAATCATGGGAACATTATTACTGTCAATCTCATGTTTTTCACATAATTTATATATTTCATATATTTCTTCTGGAGTTCTATAGAAAATAAAATTCGCAATATTAATATTTAATTTAGTGCATTTATTTATAATAGCCAAAATACTTTTAGCATCTTTTCTAAAAATGGCAGAAAGTTTGTTGATATCTAAATTACGATTTTTACATAAGTCTATTAATTTCATTAAGTTGTCTGGATTAGAGTCAAAAACTGAACCCTTTATTTTTACTCCGTTATTTCTACAAATATCAATTACATCAGCGATTTCACTTATAGTAAGTTTAGATAAAGTAGCACCAAAACAAGCGAATTGATTCTTGACTTTTTTTTCTGAAAATACGTCTTCTACTCCCTTTATTCTTGTAACTGGTACTCTTAATATAGATATAATGCGTTTAAGCGTTTTTTCACCATACTGTTCAAGTACATAGTTATAAGTTTCTTGTAATTGAGTTGAAGGAGTTCCCAATATGTGCAAACAGTGTTCAACATTTTTCATTAAATTGGTATTTTTACTTAAAAAATCTAAATTAGTATCCAAGTATTCTACATTTTGAAATAACACCGTTGGACACTCTTCAATGCTCTTGGTAGGCATATGCCATTTAGTTACTAATACATTCAATGCAAGTTCAATATCCGTAGCACTACCATTTAGAATAATACCAAAGTTATTATGAACTAATTTTTCTCCATCGACATTATACTTTTCCGTAATTGTTTTAAGTTCTTCTATAGTTAGCATATAATTCCCCCTTTTTTTGGGATATTATAACATATTTTTACGTTTTTTACTAGAAAAAAAGAATCTATTTATTTAGATTCCTTATAAATTACAAACGATACACCTACCTTTTCATTTTTAATAGTTATATCATAATTCATTAGTTTGAGTGTTTTTTTTACGATGGATAAGCCTAATCCAAACTGACCTTTTATGCCTTTTCGGAACGGAGTAAAAATTCCTTTAAGTAGAGCTTCGTCAATGTTATCTCCATCATTGTATAAAATTATTCTATTTTGCTTTACAGTTATTTTAATTTCCTTTTTTGCATATCTAATAAAATTACTTAATAAATTATCTAAAATGGTTTCCCAGTGTTCTGTAGTACCATAATATTTTGATTTTTTATCAACATCTAACTTAAAATTAATATCTTTATTATAGTATTTAAACTTTTCAACTTCAGAATTAATTATTTTAGACATATCAACTAATGATAAATCCATTTTTATATTTTTTAAGTAATCTAGTTTATTTAGATAAAGAAGAGAGTGGACTTTACCTTCAAGTTTCATAGTTTGTTCTTTTATAACCGGTAAAGCTTCATCTATACTTGCTACTTCATCCTCTACTGCTTCAATATATGATTTTATTACCGTAAGAGGAGTTTTAAAATCGTGTGAAATATTTTGATACATTTGATTTCGATATTCTTCTTGATTTATTAATGATAAACGCATATCTTCAATTGCAAAAGACAAGCTTCTCATTTCATCATCAGAAGCGAAGTAAACATTATGGTTATAGTCTGGATTATCTATGTTGTCTATTTTATCTTTTAATCTCTCTATTTTTCTAACAATCAAGGATGACCATGCTACCAGTAACATACCGATTATTAAAAAAGTAATAAGAGTTATGGGAAATATGACAGATAAAATTGAAGCTTTTGTTTTATTGATGTAATTATCATTGGAAATAGCTATTTTTTCAGTTGTTCCATTGGTTAAAGTATAGTAGTAGTAAGTTTTATTATTATATATGAATTTTCCGTGTTCTTTAGTAACATATTTTAGTATTTTATTTGGATTTTTCTCAGTTATAACACTTTCTAGATTAGGCGATGCTGCTACCTTGTTATTAGCAACATATATATATGCTATTTCTGTATTTAATAATTTATTTTCACTAGAATTATTTACATCTACATATTTAAGAGGTTCTCTTAGATAGCTATAAATATTAGATTCAGCGACTGGTATTAGCATTTTAGGTAGTATAACGCCTAAGGATGTAAAAAGTAATACAAAGGCTATTCCTACTAGCCATAATAATTGAGAGCTTAATTTTGATTTTCTTAGTCTATTCATGATAGTCTATACCCAAAACCATATACAGCAGATATATTAAGTCTCTGTAATTTCTTTCTAAGTCTTCTTATTAGATCATCAACTACTCTGTCTGTACCAAAATAGTCATTACCCCATACGGCTTGTAGAATTTCTTCACGAGTAAAACACTTATCCTTATTCTTTAATAACAATACTAACAAATCAAATTCAAGAGTAGTCAGCTTCAAATTGGCTCCATTATCTGTAACACTTCTTTTGTCACAGTCTATTACATAATTCTCATAATTTATTATGTTAGCATTCTCTTTCTTATATACTCTTTTAATAATGTTGTTAACTCTTAGAACTAATTCCTTTGGCGAGTATGGCTTTGTAATATAATCATCACTTCCTAGCTCTAATCCTAATATACGATCTATATCCTTGTCTCTCGCAGATGTGAAAATTACAGGGACAAAGTTATTATTCTTCCTTATTTCTTTAATTATGTCATAACCAGAAATTTCATCTTGAAGCATAATATCTAATATCCAAATATCTACTGCATTACCTATATATTTAATTGCGTCGCTTCCTTTGTTAAAGCAAATAACATTATAACCGGCCTTTTCTAAATAAGTCTTTATTAAATTTAATAGATCTATTTCATCTTCAACAAAAACTATTGTATGCATTTTTATCACCTGTCATTAGTATAACATTATTTTATCTGTTCTGTTTTTTCTTTTTATATCATTCCTCCTTACATCCTCATAATAATAAAAAACTATGTAAAGATTATCTTATAATTATGGGAAATTATGGGAAATAAAAAGGTCAGTTTTAATACTAGCTAAAACTAACCATTGATAAAAATTGAGTTATTTCCTGTTCTGAATAATTATTGGAAAAAGTAATTTTATATACGTTCCCCTTATCAAATAAGACTGCTTCTTTCGTATCTTTTCTAATTCCTATATAACCATCTAACCCATTAATGTACCTTATTTCATTTGGTATATCTAAGAACTTTACAAATGCATTAGCCAGATAAGCAGTTTTTATTTGATAAACAAAATCTGTTATACTTGATTTTTTATTAAAGTTACTAATCTGATATTTAATAATATCTAATTCATTATTAAGTTTAGAATACTTCATCAAGTCAATATAATCAGTAGTTCCTAATAATTCATCCATCCTACAAACATTTTGAATAACATTGTGACAAATATCTATTTGAATACTTCTTTCTCCGTTAGAATATTTATTATTAACGTAATCTATAACATAATCATTGTCTAAAGAGAAACTCATCTTTTCTAGTTGACGATTGCCTGTCTTATCTACTTTTGAAACTTCCAATTCACTGGAAGAAGTAACATTTACTTTATTAATATCATATATATACAACTCATAACTTTTAAAGCCAACAAAGCTTAGAGCAAATATAGAAATCATAACAAAATTAATCAAAAAATTTTTCACAATCATCACCATCTTTTTATTCTAGTACAATTATAACATATATATTTTACATTTATTTTAATTTATTTAACTTTTCGATAGCTTCATCAAATGTAGACACACTTAATACTTTAATATTATACTTTTTCTTCTTCATCACTTTCATTACTTCTTTATAATTAGTACCAGCTGGTACCAAAAAGACATCAGCACCACCAGAAACAGCCCCCATTAACTTATATTCTACTCCGCCTATTTCACCAACGTTTCCGTCTTGATCTATTGTCCCAGTTCCGGCAATAGTCAACCCCTTGGTAATATCTTCTTCTACTAGTTGATTATATATGGATAAAGTAGTAATAAGCCCACCACTTGGTCCGGATTCTTGTGACTTAAACTTTATTTGCACCTCTGGATCAGTTGTATACTCATCTACTCTTTCTATATACAAACCTAATACCTTCCTATTATCGCTTTCATATACTTGACACGCAACATCCAACTGCTTATTATCACGGATTATTGTTACTTTTGGCGTAGCCCCAACACTTAAATTAGAAATATATTCTCTATAATCAAAATCCGATATCGCCTTATCATCTATAGCTAATACTTGGTCTCCCACTTTTAAATTAATGTCACCCAAATCATACATTTTACTTATAATGTAATATTTGCTAGATTTTAATAATATACTTTTATGAGCTTTTTCAAATGCTACTTTAATAGCGTCATTCGAAGCCTTAGTAAGTGATATATCACTTCTAAATTCTAAATCTTCTAAGCTTTCATTTTCATCATATTTATAATTTCCAATATCTGTACGCGACCAATTTGGTAGTATATAACTTAACAAATAACTTAAAACTGTACCATCTAACTCTGAGACATAACTAATATTTAAGCTTCCTTTAGATTTATAACCATCATTTACTTGCACACGAGTCTTAATATCACTGATTCCACCACCAGTAGTTATATAATAATTAACTGGAGTATATGAAATTATACAAATTAAAAACATAATTAGTAAATTCTTATATTCATATTTTATCAACTCATCAAAATATTTTTTCATTGCACTAATTGCTTTTTTCAACATATTATTTTATTTCACCCTATTTTAATTATAACAAAGAAATGGAGATTTATGAAAAAAAGATTAATCCAAATATTTTTAATTATATTACTTATATTAATATTCTTATATTCTGATTACTTAATTAAAAACATTATTGATTATACGCAATTATTTATAAATAATCTATTTTTTTATATGTTTATAATATATATAATTAGTAGTTTGCTGGTTGATTATGATTTATTAAGTTCAATAAATCCAATATTTTTTGTAACTTTAATGAGCCTAATAAGTGGATTCCCTAGCGGAGCAAAGTATACAAAAGAATTATTGGATAAAGATTATATAACGGATGACATTGCTAAATATTTGGTGACATACACACATTATCCTAATCCACTATTTATACTCGGAAGCGTTTCTATGCTTGTTGGTAAAAGTAATTCTATATGTATTTTACTCTCTATATATTTTAGTAGTTTCATAACCAGTAGATTTTTTAAAGCAAAAAAAAGAAATTATCAGGCAAGCATAAGCAATATTCCTAAATTAGTTACAAGTTTAAATAAGGCAATTAATAATACATTGAAAACAATAATATTAGTCTACGGCACTAGTATAATATCATTGATTATTGGGTTGCTGGTAGTTAGAGTATTTCATCCTCAAAATATCATATATTCTTTAATTTTTGGCCTGTTTGATCTTACTAAAGGAATATTCTCTACTGCTATAATACGAAATAAAAGAATAAGTTGTATTCTTATCCTTCTTTTCATAAATGTTGGAAGCTTAAGTATTCATATGCAAGTTAAGAGTATTTTAAATTCCAACAACTTATATAAAAAGTACCTAGTAGGAAGATTACTAAGTACAATAGTTTCTGTTTTTAGTTTTGATATAATTCATAGTTTAATGGGCATACTATATTAATTGCATACTTACTGCCAGCGTTTACATAGTCAAACCCTATAAATAGAGAAAATACATTATTTTCTGTACCCATACGAACATTTAATATTCTGAAGTCTTTTACCATATAGCCATCAGAGACATCCTTAATGCCTGCATTCAATCCATAGCCCAAATCGGGAACTGGAAACATCTCTAGCCCTGCTGTAAGGCCTCCAATAGCAGTTTTCGTATATACATTATCGTAATCTTTAAACTTATTATCAGCCTTAATAACATCATCATATCCACTAGTTAAACTATATTTGTTAGTTGGAGTTCCATAATACACTTCAAATGAATCGTCATACTTATGAGTGACTTTTTCTACAAAATAATCATCTGCCAAACGCCTTACAATTACAATTCGCTTAGATGTATCAGCCTTGTTATCTTTAAAAAAGAAATCTGCTATAAACACGTCAGTGCAAATGTCTTCTGGCTTTTCATCTTGTTCCTCCCCAATTCTAATTTCCTTAGTATAAGCACTAACCAATCCTTTTTTTATTAAATCATCTTGAATTGTCTTAGTAAGAATATTCTTAAACGTGTTAATTTCTAATTTATCAGCTTCGTTTTTTCTCTTCAGATTGTAATTAGATACAGTGGTATATAAACTAGCAGAAATCAAGGCTACTAAAATAAAGCTTACTAATATTTCCACCGTTGTCATACCCTTATTATTTAGCTTTTTCATTTAATCACCTCTATCGTAGAATAAGTTTTAAAATCATAATCATTATCTAC
>CADCQR010000039.1 GCA_902803685.1 uncultured Erysipelotrichaceae bacterium | reverse complement strand
TGATTGTTGACGGATTGTTTGATCGGCCTTGTTATTATCCGCACCTCTTTTGTATATTTTTACAATTGCGGTTGGTGGTGTCAAATCTATTTTTACAACCTGGTTAGCTGAACAGGTTGTCTTATTTCCAGCATTATCGTAGACTGTTCCACCAACATTGTTTCCGCCCGCACCAGCTGTTGTAGTGTTTATATTCGAATCATATTTATATGATGTTGTACCTGATGAGCACCCACTTAATCCATCGTATGAGCATTTTGCAGTTATTGTTCGATATTTGTTAGTTGCCGATGCATTTACCCAATTATCGCTTCCTCCACCTATTTCACATCCTGGTGGAATAGTATCAATTTGTATCTCCTTAGCGGCTCCATAACCAGAACAGTTGCCAGCTTTATCACAACCCTTGTATTTTACTGTTGTTTTACCGTTACTTTTTACGACAAAATTAGGTGCCACTTTTTTTGTAACAGTTTCTCCGCTGGTCATTTGATATTCGTATTTACTTGAGTCCATACCAGATAATGTGTCTGTTGCGTTAGACGGATAACCATATATGTATTTATTTACCCATCCGCTGTCATATTTATCCAAACCGTCTGGGCTAGTCGGCGTTGACCCACTGTTATCTTTCCATTTTACTGTACTTGTAGTTGGTGCTCCTGGTGCTGTCCTATCCATTGGAACTGTGAAATTAATTATTGTACTATTCCCAGCCTCATTAGATACTATCATCTGGGCTTTTCTATACCCCTCCGCACTAATTCCTTGAGCAAATGTTCCAGTTGATTGATTTGGAGTCTCTATGCTTGTATTATTTAAGTTACTGGCATTTGTATCTGTTTCTTTAAGTTCCTTATTATTCCATTTCCATTCTATCTTACTAACCATTATACTATCCTTATATTTTGCTTCTATTATTACCCCATAAGGATAGTTCTCATTATTAAGCCATTTATTTACTACATTTTTTGTGATTTGTACATCAAGAGGTTCTAAACCATCTGTTTTGGCAGTTTGGACTGCGTTCGAATCTGCTTTGCTTCCATCTGATGCTCTTTTATATATATTTATAGTTACCGTAGGAGCGCTCTTACTAATATACACATCTACATCACAGTTTGTTTTATTTCCATTTTTATCTTCTATTGTTATTTTACCAACTCTAGTATCAGTAGTAAATTTCTTTATATACCATTCTTTTTTGCAACCAACACCATTTCCATCATTACATTTTACTTTTATAGTTCTATAAGATGTTGTCCATTCCTTCGATGCTCCCTCTACCGTATCACAAAGCGGTGCTATATTATCTTCGAAAGTCTTGATTGATGTTTCAGTCCTAGAATTACCATAGGTATTAATAGCAGTAGCTGTTACTTTAACTGTTCCAGGTATATATGCATTTAATTTATATGTCTTTTCTACTTTCTTTGCACCTTTAGCATCAATAACATCACTTGAATATATAAGTTTACTTACCCCAGATTCTACAGTATATATCTTGTAATAATAGGTGAACAATCCATTTTCTTCATCGCTAAGTGTAATTTTTACGTTGGCATTAGATACAGTATCATTGTAAGCTATGCTTATATCTAGCTTTTCACTTCCTGTAGTTGAGCTAGTTTCATAATTTGGACATTTTAAATATGGCGTATATCGAAACTCATCCTTGTATTTAAATACTTGCACATATGAATTATCTAAGTCACACGCATTTTTACTATAATCAACTACATTTTCTATATATTTGGATTCCGTCAATTTACTCAATTTTATTCTATATACTTGACCACTTACTTTTGGTTGATATTTTTTATTTGCCTCGAGATAGTTCTGTCCAGCCATCACAAGACTATTTTCTTGAGATTTATAATATTCAATCTTTGCCTTTGCTAATAGTCTCTGTACCGAAACAATTGAAATTGTTGCTAATATTCCTAAGATTACTATTACTGCAAGCAATTCTACCATTGTAAAGCCGTTCTTTTTTCTAACTTTTTTACTATACTGTGCCATAAAAATCACTATCCTCTACTATAATATAAATTATAATGTTTTTAATGGTCTTATGCAATATTTTAAGTTTAGTTTGTATAATTTTCTAAAATTATATATTAGATTCAATACTTTTTATAGATTTGAAATTAAGCTTTATCGTATTGAAATTTTACATATTTAATTAAATAACTAATAATGAAAAAATTAATAAGAAAATTTACATACAATTTTGTAAAAATAGCATCGTGATTCAATATAAAAAACAGCCAAAGTTTTAATACATTGACTGTTTTTATAGTTTAACGTTTTGTTCCTGTATGTTGATAATTCTTCATACTTTTTTATTTTTAGAATATTATTTCAATGTACAACATACCTTTTTGAATTGGTTCAAAAAGACTATAAAATACAAATCTGTTAATTATTAGGGTTATGTGTTTTCTCGTACTCAATAATATCTTCTTCGGTTGCTTTTCTGATTTTATAATCAAGTATTTTTAATATCTCTACATCATCAATATCTGATATATTAATTACACTACTTTCCTTTGCATTAAGATAAATATTTGGAAAAGTAAAAGTAAGTGTCTTTTTTTCTGTAATAAAATCAATTGATATAGATAAATCACTTAGAGAGTGTTCGTTAATATTAGTAATCTCACCAGTAATCATATATTCTCCATTGCTTTCAGCCACGAAAAGGTTTTCTATGCACAAACCGTCGTCTGTACAATGCTTGCTAGCGATTCTAGTATCTACAGAAACATTTTTAGAATCAGATAAAAGTTTATTCTTTACTATATAGTTCTTTATTGTAACTCCACCCAAAATTAGAATTCCTCCAAAAATAATTAAACAAGTAATAATTATATAATTTTTTTTTATTTTCTTTATCATACTTTATTCCTATTATTTCATTGTTATTAGTGTCCAATCAGCATATGGCTTATTGGGGCAAGCGTAAGATGCGTCCATTGTAGTAGAAACTGTTGCATTTATACCATCATATTTTTTTGCCAGTTTTTTATTTCGGTCAAAATCATTACCGCCGCTCTTAACATATACAGTACCATCAGCTCCGAGGCAATAGTGAATACGCGCAGAATTATCATGTGCATGCTTTCCAGTGCAGTTATCCCAGTGACCTATGATGGGCTCATTTGTTATAAGTTTTCCATAATATTTACAATTCAGTGATTTAGGGCAATTTGTAATTATCTGACAAGACTTTTTCCTGTCTGAGGTCACTAGGGCACATGAATTGGTTCTTGTCACATATGCATTTTTTCCACAGTATTTCGTACATTCTGGCCAAGCTCCATACTTATTTTCACCATCCTCGTTATTACCCAAATTTATTATTTCCGTTTTATTTCCAGCTTTATCTGTTGCTACAACCCAAAAATAATTTTCTTGATTACAATTTCTAGTATATTTTCCTGTAGAAGAGTTAGATGCAGTATCATTTAATTTAAAGCATTTATCATCATCAGTTGTTGGATTAGCAGAATCATTGTATTTAATACAATAAGATGCAGTTGCTACTCCAGATAAATCATTAAAAGTTGCAGAAACCTTTTGAGTAGCCACTGTATTAGAAACGCTTCCAAGATTTTTTGTTGAAAGCTTTGGTGCAGTTTTATCAAGAGGTACAGTATAATTAGTCTTATATACTTTTCCAGTTACAGTTTTAAATATCATCTGAGCCTTTCGATACCCATCTACTCCTATTTTTTTGCCACCTGACCAGCTTGTTTCATTAACGGTTACTGAATTACTATTAGATAAATTGTTTACATCCGAGCTATTTTTAGCAATATTTGCGTCATTATATTTCCATGTAAATGTATCCAGCTTGGTACCGCTATAAGTATACTCAATGTATATACCATAAGGATAGTTAGTTGCATTTAACCACTTATCATTTCCTACAGTATCCTTATCAATTTGAATTTCATGTATATCTGTATCATCAATGACAGCTGTTTTTACTGGATTACCAGTGGCATTCCCCTTATTATCTAACTTATAAATTTTTACAACAATTGAATCTTTTGGATTAACATAAATATCTGCTGTACATGTAGAAATATTTCCAGCGTTATCTTTTAAAATATAATCTTTTGTTTCTGTATAAGTAGTTATTTCTTCTTCTGTTGAGCTATCCATTGTACATCCACTATTTACTTTTGCTGCTTGATCCTTACAGGCTATTTTTATCGTTCTAGAGCTTGCCCAATCAGCTGGTGAACCTTCTCCACTTTTAGTGCAAGTTGGTTTTTGTTTATCAATTTTGATTTTACTAACGGCAGGTTCTGAGCAATTGCCAGCAACATCACAAGCTCTAATATAAACATCTTGATTTATATCAGAGGAAAAATTGGTTGTAGTGTACGAAGTCTTATTTGAGTTTGCGTAAGTCTCATATTTACCCTGACTTGACCAGCTATATGCCCAATCTCTAATGCCCGACAAAGCTTCTGTTGTAGTTCCTGAAATTGAATAATCAAAATTTACCCATTTATTATCATGTGAATTTTGTAAAACTGGTTTAGTAGGTGCAGTCCTATCCATCGGCACAGTTAAATTGATTGTCGCTTTATTACCAGCTTCATCTGATATTATCATTTGAGCTTTTCTATATCCTTCGGCAATGAGGCTAGGCAAATATTTTCCTTTTTGCTTATTTGGTTCTGTAATTTCCAATTTGCCTTCTGGATAAGTATTTACATTACTATCAGTCTTTTTAAGTCCACTAGCATTCCAGCGCCATTCTATCTTGCTAACGTTTACACTATCTTCATAATTTGCTTCTATGATGACGCCGGATGGATAATTTTCTTTATTAAGCCAACCTCCGACGTTATCTTCTATTACTTCAATATCAAGTGGTTCTGATCCTTTAGTTTGCTTTGTTTGTATAGGTGAACCTATTTTTTCACCATTAGATTCTCTTTTATATATTTTTACAGTTACACTAGGAGGTGCCTTATCAATATAAACGTTGACATTACAATCTGTTTTATTACCAGCCTTATCTTCTATTGTTATTATACCTACTCTAGTATCACTACTAAACTTTTTAGTATAAATCTGTTTTTTACATCCAATTCCATTACCATCATCACACTCCACTGATATTTCCCTTGAACCGGTTGTCCAAGTAGTAGAGTCGCCAATTATATTCTTACATATGGGCGGTGTCTTGTCCGCAAAATCCTGTGTAGCAGACTTTGTAATAGAATTACCATAAGTATTTATAGCCGTAACTACAACTTTAATTTTTCCTGGAACATAATCATTTAGCTTATACATTTTTTTTATTTCTTCAGTTGTTCCCTTTCCATCTATATTATCACTAGAATATACAAGTTTATCATCTTTATAAATTTTATAATAATATGTAAATAATCCATTATGTTCATCTTTTAATTTAATCTCAACCTTGGGTTTTGATGTAAAAGCCTCTAGATAACTGATTACTATATTTGGTTTTTTATCATCTGCATTTAAATCTGTTTTATAATCAGGTAAACAATCTAAATATGGCATATAACGTAATTCATCCTTATATTTAAATACTTGAACATAAGAATTATCAATGTTACATTCTTTCTTACTATAATCAACCACATTTTCTATATATTTTGAATTTCTTAATGATTTTAGTTCTAATTTAATCAGCTGTCCACTAATTTTTGGTTGAGCGGTCTTATTAGCTTCGAGATAATTTTGCCCAGCCATAACCATACTTTCCTCTTGTGATTTGTAATATTGTGCCTTGGCTTTTACCAATAAGCGTTGAACCGAAACAATGGAGATTGTTGCTACTATCCCTAATATTACTATTACAGCCAATAGTTCAAGCATTGTAAATCCTTTTTTATTTCTTTTACCTGACAAGCTAACCATACCCAATCACTATCCTCTATTATATTAACAATTATAATATTTTACATTAATTTACGCAATATTAGAATTTTATTTATTAAATAAGAATTTTAGTTCTAATACCTAGTAATTAGTTGTCGACAAAAAAAGCGAATTTCATCGCTCAATATATTTATTCTATCCCCATCTGTTCTTTATATTCTTTTATTTCTTCGTCTGTTGGTTTCCTTAATTCATACTTTTTTGCTTTAAGAATATCAGCATCATCAGTAAACGGAAAATCAACTTGTACTATTTCAGCAACATTTATTTCGGACACTGTAAATAATGATGATATCTCTTTATTACCAACTTTAAACACAATTTTTACAAATGGTCTTGTCAAAGTTTCTTTGCCTTCATTTTTAGCTTCTATAAATACAAAATAATAATCGGAATTTTTGCTAATTTTAAAGTTGCCTACACAAAAGCCATTATCTAAACATTGCTTAGTAGAAAGATCTGTCTCATTCCCATATGCCTTATCTTTTACGGATTTATCATTGTCCTTTTTTGGTAATACTGATATTAATATTCCAGCAATTATTAATATCACTACTACAACTATAAAAATTAATATCCCTTTGTTCTTCATACTAAACTCCTTCTATCAAAATCTAAATACTAGATTTCTACTATATAAATAGATTATACTGTGATTTTAAATTTTATACAAGTAGATTAGTTTAATTTTGTAATTCTTGCAATAAAAAAGAGAGTGTTAAACCCTCTATAATAATTTACTGTACGTTAGGTTAATTAAATATTATTAATCTCTATCCCTTAAAAATGGTGGTAGTTCATACCTATCATCATTATCAGCCTTACTCCTAGAAGGTTTTTCCTTCTCTGGTTTCGTATCAGGATAATCATCTTCTTTAATAGTTGGTGTAGTACGCCTTGGTAGTGATGATATCTGATCTATATAAGAAGATTGCGAAATTTCTGGCTGAGCAAATTGGGCAATTTTCTCTTTTTCTTTTTCTTCTTGTAATTTCTTTGCTTTTTCAGCTTTATCAAAGCCTGTAGCTATTACTGTAACTATAACTTCATCACTTAAATTCTCGTTAATTACAGAACCAAATATAGTATTAATATCAGTACCAGCGGCAGCTCTAACAACTTCAGCCGCCTGCTCGGCCTCAAACAAAGTAAGGTTAACACCGCCTGTTATATTTATTATAGCATCTGTTGCACCGGTTATTGGTATTTCAAGTAGCGGTGATGAAACAGCTTGTTTAGCAGCTTCAATTGCTCTTTCTTCACCCATACCAATTCCTATTCCAATAATTGCATGACCACTGCCCTCCATGACAGCTTTGACGTCAGCAAAATCCAAGTTAACCAAACCAACTACGGCTATCAAATCGGAAATTGACTGAACACTTCGACGAAGAACATTATCTACCTCTTTAAACGCTTCTATCATAGGTGTAGTTTTATCAATTATTTCCCTTAACCTATCATTCGGAATAACAATTAAAGTATCAACATGTTTCTTTAACTCATCAATACCACCTAGGGCATTATCCATTCTTCTCTTGCCTTCAAAAGAAAATGGTTTAGTTACAATTGCGACAGTCAAAGCGCCCAAACCTTGAGCAATCTCTGCAATAACAGGTGCCGCACCAGTTCCGGTTCCACCACCCATACCGGCAGTAATAAAAATCATATCAGCTCCCTCAAGAGCATCTTCTATTTCTTTCTTAGATTCAAGGGCTGCTTCTTTTCCAATCTCTGGTCTAGCACCCGCGCCCAATCCATCAGTTAGATTAGAACCAATCTGAATTTTTACATCGGCTTTAGATGAGTTCAATACTTGCAAATCAGTATTAGCGGCTATAAATTCAACGCCTTTAACACCGGACTCAACCATTCGATTGATAGCATTACCACCACCGCCACCAACACCAATGACTTTAATCTTTGCTAATTGATCCATTTCTAATCCGCCTAACATACCTCGTCCTCCTTAATCAAATAAGCAACTATACAAATTATAAAAATCTCCATAATTACTTAATCCATTTTCAGTAGATGTTAAAATTTCTTTATCCTTACTATCAATCATGTTATAGGTTTTTTCCCTTAACAAAAGCTTTTCATCAAAATACATAAAGACACCAAAGGTACTACTATATTTATTGTGTCTTATACCAATATTTGAAATTTCACACACTTTAGCAAGCCCATTAAAATTGCTATCTAATAAGTAGTTAAAACCTTGGAGCTCACTTAATCCACCTGTTACAATTATATAACGTATTTCCCTATTTGTTAAGTTTTTTATTTCATTTTTAGAAAGTTTTAATATTTCTTTTAGCCTAGCTTCAACAACTTCTGAGACTTCAGCTTGTTTTAACTCTTTAATAGAATTGTCTGTACATTTAACATTTATACTCTCTGCCTCATCAGTTAAACTCTCTAATGCAAAGGCAAAATTCTCTTTAATACTACGGGCATCTTTGATACTTATAGGGTAAATATATGTTAAATCTTTATCAACATTAACACTACCAACAGGAATAATTGAATGCTTTATTTGAATTCCTTTATTAAATATAGAAATATTGGTTGAACTTTCCCCTATATTAATAATTGCTCCAACAGATGAATCAGACTCTTTATTTCGAACTGTATAATAATCCCCAGTTGAGGTAAATGCTACATCTATTAGTTTCAATCCAGCCTGCTTAATAACATCTAAAACAGCATATAATTTTTCCTTGGGTATACTACTTATTACTACCTTAGCTTCCAAAGTAGTTCCACGCATCCCCTTAGGATTCTTAATATTATCAATGTCATCAACCATAAAACTTATTGGCGATACAGTAATAATCTCATACCCTTCAGCTTTGTGACCCTCAATGGCATTTTTTAAAACAGCACTAACATCCTTCCCAGTTATTTCCGTTTCACTTATTATATCAGTTGAGCCGACTACAATATCCATCTTACATTCAACTGGAGAAATAGCAGCAATTACCTTATTTATTTTAATTCCCAGAAGCTGATTGACTTTTTCAACTGCCGTCGAAACACTTGATGCTGCTGCTTTGATATCGCTAATTTGACCATTTTTTATTCCCTTAGACTCACAAGTAGTTGCTGCTAAAACGTTATATATATCCCCCATTTTCTCTACTGTAACCACCTTAATAGTATCAGTTCCTAACTCTACACTAGTATAAACATCTCCCATTAACAGCATCTCCTATTCTTCAATGTTTATTATACTATAAAAAGTACAGCTGTCAAAGAGTTTGTTATTTACAAAAGCCGCAAAAAAGTCATTGCTAAAAGAAATGACTTTATAATAAAAGGAGATTACTCTTTAATTTGAAAATGATTACCATTATCTAAATACAATATACCTTTTCTATTTTCCAACTGTTCGACGACAGAATTATAATAATTAATGGCTTTAAACTTAGTAAGTGTTACATAAACCATATTACCATCGTCCATATAAAGAAGAAATCTCTCTTTATCAATATCATTTGGATCATATACTATCTCACTTATTCTACTTAGTACATCTTCATTGACCTTATTCATGTCTTTTACAAAGTTATCATAAATGTTATTTGGCACATAATTAAGTAATCTGGGAACACAAAAGTTAATAGAACTATTACTCTTTTCAACACTACTCTTATCATTGAAAATAAACCGCTGATCACTATCGCGATAAAATAACGCTTTTTTTTCCTCAATTGATATATCAAAAGTATTGAAAAACTTTCTTTTTACAATGACGTTATTTACGTATTCAGACTTATGAATATTCTTAGCAATCTTCTTTTTACTAAACTTATAGTAACTAGGATAATCTTTAATATTAGCCAAATCTAAAATATAGTCATCATTTAAATATTTAGTTCCTCTAATAATTATATTTTTTACAGGTATCTGTAAATATAAATAAGTGGCAAAAACAAATCCAAGGATAATAACCAAAAATATAAGAAGATTAAAAAATTTAATTTTTGTTTTTTTTACTATTTCCTTTGCCATAGAATTTACTCCCAATTTACAAATTCTTGTTCTATTTTTAAATCAACACCATACTTTTTCATAACTTCATCGTGAACATGTCCTATTAAATATTTTATATCTTCTGCTTTCGCATTTTTATAGTTAACGATAAAATTAGCATGTTTATCACTGACCATAGCGCCACCTTTTTTCATACCTTTAAATCCTAATTCCTCTATCATTTGCCCAGCATATCCACCTTCCGGATTTCTAAACACACTCCCAGCCGATGGATATTCAAGAGGCTGAGATAATATCCGTCTTTTTCTTCTTTCTTTTATTACTTCGTCTATCGCTTCTTTCTTTCCCTTATGTAATTTTATAATAGCTTCTAAACAAATATATCCAGGATGCTTTTGCAAAAATGACGTTCGGTAATGAAAATTAAGTTCTTTATTCTCAAGTATAATTATTTTCAAGTCTGGTGTTAAAACCTTAATTGATTGAACCACATATCCCATATCACTTTTATAGGCACCGGCGTTCATAAATACTGCTCCACCAATATTACCAGGTATACCAGAAGCAAATTCTAACCCTGTCAAGCCTTTTTTACAAACTTGAAGGCATAATTTTACTAACGAGTATCCAGCACCAACCCTAACTTTGTTATTATTTAAAAATTCAAGTTCATCAAATTCACTTAATTTTATTAAAATACCATTATAAGTTTTACTACTAAACAAAAGATTAGATCCGTTACCTATTATTTTCCATTTAACATTTTCACTCTTTATAATTTTTAAAGCTTGTATTAATGAATCTACGTCTTTAGGATAAAAAATAGCTTTAGCAACGCCTCCGGCTCTGTATGTTGTAAGATTTTTTAAACTTACATTTTTTTCTAGTTTACCTAAACCATTTTTTTCAATTACTTGAAAAACACTATCCATAAAATCACCTAATTATTTCTTTTATTTCTTTATAAATCTTGGTAGCCGAATCGTTTATAGCCAATTTTTTACTACTTCTAATCATATCGCTATACATATCAATGTTATCAAACAATTTATCAATTTCCAAAATTATTTTTTTAGAATTAAATTCACTTTCTTCGACAATAACGCAAGCACCAGCATCTTGTAACTCTTTAGCATTCAAATATTGATGATTTCCGGTAACATAAGGGCTAGGAACAAGTATCGCAGGTAATCCAATCGACGTAATCTCTGATATTATGGAAGCACCAGCTCTCGATACTATCAAATCGCTGTCTTTTAATAAATTAATCAAATTATCCATGAATGGCAAAATTTTTACATTTTCGGGCACAACAATTTCTTTATAAGAATCAATATACTTCTTTCCAGTTATAATTAAAACTTGATATGACTTGTTCTCAAACTCAGGTACTAAATCAACAATTTTTTGGTTCATAGTCGTAGACCCAAGAGATCCCATAACAATAACAACTAGCTTTTTATTTTCTGAAAAACCAAGTTCAGACTTTAACATTTTCTTAGCTGAAACAATCTCCTCACTACGAGGATTCCCTGTATAAACAACTTTTGAGCTTTTAAAATACTTCTTACTATTTGGTAGAGAAATAAATATCTTATCAGCAAAATTAGCCAAGAATTTATTCGATACTCCGGGTATAGAATTTTGCTCATGTATCACCGTTTTTATTTTTAATTTATGGGCAGCATATAAAACAGGTGCAGTAACATAACCGCCAACACCAATTACAATATCAGGTTTAAATTTTTGAAGTTCTTTTTTAGCTTTACTAACGGCTTTAAAAAACTTATTTAATACAGTTACGTTTGCAAAAATATTTTTTCTACTTAAGCCGCTAATTTCCAAACCAACATATGGTATACCAAGAGAAGGAATAATGTCTTTCTCCATTCTATCAGTAGTGCCAAAAAATAAAAACTTACTATATCTTTCTTTTTCTTTAATTTTGTTAATAATGGCAATGGCTGGATAAATATGTCCACCAGTTCCCCCCGCTACAACGCAAACTCTCATATAGTCACCTCAGTTACTTAATTATATCATAAATTTTCAGAATATTATTGATATACATAAAATAATAATCTTATTTACAACTATTAAATAATATGTTTAAATTGCCAATTAATTGTTAATGTAAGAATATTATGATAAAATACAAAAAAAGGAAGATGATTATATGACAAATGATGTACATAGAGCCATTGGTATAATAGCTGAATATAACCCCTTTCATAACGGACATATATACCATATAAAAAAAATTAAAGAAAAATATTCTGACTATACTTTAGTATTAGTCATGAATGGAAATTTTACGCAAAGAGGAGAAGTAACAATTATTGACAAATGGAAAAGAAGCAAAATAGCCCTAGAAGCTGGAATTGACTTAATTGTTGAATTACCATTTCCATTTGCTACTCAATCAGCTGACTTTTTTGCATATGGTGGTATAACTTTACTTGAAAATTTAAAAGTAGAAAAAGTTATATTCGGATCTGAGTGTAATAATATTAAAGATTTAGAAGATATTGTTAATGCCCAATTATACAATGAGGAATTCAATACATTAGTACACATATATTCAAAGCAGGGGAACAATTACCCAACTGCCCTATCACTTGCATTAAGTGATATAACAGGAAAAGCTATAGAAACGCCAAATGATTTACTTGGAATTAGCTATATAAAAACTATAAAAGAAAATAACTACCATATAATACCAGAAACAATCAAAAGAACTAATGATTATCATGATGAAGAAATAAAAGAGATATCATCGGCTACAGCAATAAGGAAAGCATTAAAAGGCAATGTAGATATAGATAATTCAGTCCCACAATATAGTTTAAAATATCTAAATGATTTACATTTCATTGATGATTACTTCCCGTATTTAAAATATAAAATACTAACAGAGAGTAATCTAAATAGTTATCAAACTGTTACAGAGGGCATTGAAAACTTATTAAAAAAAGCCATTGTTGATTCCAATACATATACTGAATTAATAGATAAAATTAAAAGTAAAAGATATACTCATAATAAAATAATGAGAATGTTACTCCATATCTTAGTAGGATTTACCAAGGAAGATGCTAAAAATATGAGCAAAATAACCTACATTAGATTATTGGGCTTCTCAAAAAAGGGAAAACAGTATTTAAATACTCTAAAAAAGGATATTAAGATACCTATATTAAGTAAAATATCTAAAAACAAAGATAAAATGTTAGAATTTGAAATTGAAACAACAAAAATATACGAAATAAATTCTAGAAACTTAAGTGAAAAAATAGCAGAAGAATATAAAAATCACTTAAATATCTTTTAATAAAAATGATATAATTTAGAATAAGGAGTGATATTTTGAAACAAAGTCTAAAATCCTATCATAAATATCTAGATCAATATATAAATGGAGAGATAAAAAAAGATAAGCAAGAAATTTTAGAAGAAATATTAATTCAAATTAAATTCTTTCAGCATGAAAGGCTAATTCATCTAATTGTTACATTCTTTGTAGGGATTGCCGCAATATTATTTCTAGGGTTTAGTCTAATTCTAGATAACATAGGAATGATATTACTATTTTTTTTAGCAATAGCCTTATTCATGCCCTATATCTTCCATTATTATTATTTAGAAAATGGTACTCAGGCACTTTATAAAAAGTATTTTATAATTAAAGAAAAATAAACAAAAGAATCCCATTCTCTTAAGAGTGGGATTCTTATATTATTCAGAAATCTCTTCGATTTTCATAAAGTTAGTAGCGTTAATTTCATCATTATTGTCTCTTGGGAAACTTCCAGTAATAATAACTTTATCACCAGAAACTAATCCAACTTTTTCTTTCGCACAACTAATGGCCGTATTTACAGCTTCATCAGTAGAATGAATAGTTGGAACGGCTACCGGATAAACTCCCCAATTTAGGGCAAGATAACGTCCTGCTTTCTCACTAGGAACCATAGCAAGAATTGGTGCTTTAGGCTTCATATTACTGATAACCTCAGCAGTAGAACCACTTACAGTTTCAGCAACTATAACTTTAGCGCCTAGTCTATCAGAGCTTAATACTACAGATTCAGCAATTGCATGTTGTATATTAGAACTAGATGTTTTCTTATCCAAGTAATTAAAGTTAGTATACTTCTCGGCAACTTCACAAATATCAGCCATTGCTTTAACAGTCTCAATTGGATGCTTTCCAATAGTAGTTTCTCCTGATAACATAACGGCATCAGTTCCATCTAATACAGCATTAGCAATATCACTTGTTTCTGCTCTCTTTGGTCTACTATTTTCCATCATTGTTTCAAGCATTTCAGTAGCAGTGATTGCCACTTTTCCCATTTCACGACAGATTTGAATCATTAACTTCTGAGCGTGAGGAACCTCTTCACTAGGAATCTCAGTACCTAAATCACCACGACCTATCATAATACCCTCAGATACTGATAATATTTCTCTTAAATTGTCAATACCAACTTGGTTTTCAATCTTACAAATTATCTTCAAATCTTCACGGTTATATTGTTTTAAAATCTCTTTAACTTCCAAAACATTTTCCTTAGTAGATACAAAAGAAATTGCTAAATATTCTCCTCCATGTTCACAAGCATACTTAATATCTTGGCGATCCAAATCACTAACATAAGGAATCTTTAATGCCTTACCAGGAACACTCATACTCTTACGATTTCCAAGAGTTCCACCAGCAAGAACACGACATGTAACTCCATCACTTTCAACACTAATAACTTCAAGTTTCATCTTAGCATTTTCAAGTAGAACAATATCTCCAACTTCTAATCCATCAAGTGCCTCAGGATGGTTAACTGTAAATCTTTCAGCAGTACCCATGATATTATCTTTAACTATACGTACTATTGCACCATCAACCAATTCAATGGAATCATTTACTAATAAGCCACTACGGAATTCAGGACCTTTAGTATCCCAAAGTATAGCAACATTTTTACCCGTTCTTCTTCTAACCTCACGAGCAGACTCAGCTGCTAATCTTCTTTCTTCTAATGTAGCATGTGTAAAATTTATTCTTGCAATATCCATACCTGCTAAAACCATTTGTTCCATAACATCAGCTTGATTAGAGGCAGGTCCGATACTACAAACTATCTTTGTTTTTTTCATCTATACTCCTCCATAACGAATACGATTTTATCACAAATAAATATTCTTTTCAATAATAAAAAAAGCAAATATTATGCAAATAAAACCAAAACCACTGTAAAAATTAATGTAACAAAAAAGAGAACCTATGAAAATCACAAATTCACTTTTTTATATTAACATAATTTTCTATCTTTGACATTTACTACAATAGTAGGTTCCTCTTCCGCCTATTCTAGTTTTTGTTATAATAGTTCCACAATGTGGACAAGGCTTATTATCTTGACTGTGTACTAATAATTCATTTTGAAATAATCCATGTACCCCCTCAGATGAAGTAAATGACTTTATAGTAGTTCCGCCTAGTTCAACAGCATGTGAAAGAACCTGTATTGTATTTTCTATTATACTTGAGCATTCTTCTAGGGTAATTGTATTTGCTTTTCTATTAGGATTTATCTTACTTAAAAATAGTATTTCATCATCATAAATATTTCCTATACCACAAATAATACTTTGATTTAACAGAGCTGTTTTTATTGGTACTTTTAATCTTGATAATGCATCATATAAATAATTCTTAGTTAAGGTTTCATCATAAAACTCTTTTCCCAATTCATTAAGAGGCTTAGTAGTATAAGCTTCATCTTTTGGTATTAAATACATCTTACCAAACTTACGTACATCATGATACCTCATACTAACAGCATTATCTAATTCAAATTCCACGTGTTCATGTTTAGTAACCTCATCGGCCTCACCACGAAACATGAATTTTCCTTCCATCCGAAGATGTATTAATAAACAATAATCGTCTAATTCAATGACTATAAATTTACCTCTAGTAGTAATATCATTAATTTTTTGATTTATTATTTGTTTTTTAAATTCAGCTGTTGTTGGATACGCTATTATATTATCCCAATAAACATTACAATTAAATATTTTTCTATCTAGCAACCTTGGCTTTAAATTTTTAACAACTGTCATGACTTCTGGTTTTTCCGGCATACTACTTTCCTCCTACTTGGTTTCAGACCAATCATTTCCATATTCCATATCAACTTTCAATGGTACTTTTAATTTATATGTATTTTCCATAATATCTTTTACAATTACCATCACTTCGTCTAACTCACTTTTTATGACATTAAATACCAATTCATCGTGGACCTGAAGTAACATTTTACTTTTTAAGTCACGCTTTTTAAATTCAGCATATATTTCTACCATTGCTTTTTTTAGAATATCTGCAGCAGTTCCTTGTATAGGCGTGTTAAGAGCCATTCTCTCTCCACCCTGCCTTATCATATAATTTTTACTCTTTAGTTCTTCGATTACTCTTTTTCTTCCCATCAATGTTTTAACATATCCGTTCTGATAAGCATCATTTTTTAGCTTTTCCATAAAATCAACAATACCTGGATAAGTCTTTAAATAATTATCTATAAAATTCTTTGCTTCTTTAAAGTCTATTCCCAAATCATCAGCAAGCCCAAAAGAACTAATCCCGTATACAATACCAAAGTTTACTGCTTTTGCAGTTCTTCGCATGTCTTTTGTGACAGTCTCAATGGGAACATGAAATATATCCGAAGCTGTTTTAGTATGAATATCTTCATCTTGAATAAAGGCATTTATTAAATTCTCAGTATTAGATAAAGAAGCAAAGACTCTTAATTCTACTTGTGAATAATCACTACCTAATAAAATGGAATTTTCATCTGGTATAAATGCCTTTCTAATTATCTTAGAATAATCACCTCTAGCTGGTATGTTTTGAAGATTAGGTTCTATACTAGACAACCTACCAGTCCTTGTTAAAGCTTGTGTATATATGGTATGTATTCTACCATCATCTCTTACTTCGGAAATTAATCCTACAGCATAATTAGTATAAAGCTTAGATAACGTTCTATATTCTAATACCTTACTAACAATCGGATAATCATCAACTAATTTATCTAAAATGTCTTTACTGGTAGAATACTTTTCATCCTTGATTTTCTTAGGATAAGGTATTCCCAAGGTTTTAAATAATACCCCACCAAGTTGTATAGGAGACATTATATTAAATTCCATTCCAGCCATACCATAAATATCTTGTTCAACTAAATTCATCTTATTCTTTAACTCTTCTTGAACTTCTGTCAAATAATCAACATTAACTTTTATACCAGTAAGTTCCATATCGGCTAGAACAATACTCAATGGCATTTCAATTTCTCTAAACAAATACTCTAATTGTTCATCCTTTATTTTTTCTTCGATTAAAGCTCTTGTCTCGTATATAAACTTGGCTTTAGAAACAGCTAAGTTACTAATATCTGTTAAACTAATTTCCTTAGGTCTCTTGTCAGTACCATAGGAATCTTCATAGAGTTCAATATCATAACCAAAATTTTTAGCTACAAAACTTATATCATCTTTAACAACATAATCTAGTAAATATAAAGCGATTTCACTATCAAAATTTACGTTTTCAAAATTGATGTTATAAGAATTTAATACTACTAATCCTTTCTTAAAATCATAGATGCTTTTACTACTATTACTTGCAAATATATTTTTATTAGCCTCAATTAAATCAGGCGTTAAAAAATAACCATTTTTACCATCATATAAACCAATACCTAATAATTCACTCTTAGAGTATATAGAGCCTCTTGTCTCTACATAGATTGCATAATCAACATTAGAATCAAAATCTGAAATATCTTTTATCACTAAAGGAACATTTTCGAGAGATTCAGATTTTTTTAACTCTAAGCTTTCTTCATACAAATCATATTTTCTAATTAATGAAGGCATTTCTAGTTCTTGTAAATAAGTTAATAATTCTTTCTTATTAATTCCTTCATATTTACACTCGGCTAACTGAAAGGGTATTGGAACTTCTCTATATATAGTAGCAATATCATACGACATAAAAGCGTTTTCTCTGTCTGAGGCCAATTTTTCTTTGGTCTTACCAGTTACTTTATCCAAATTATCGTATAGATTCTGTAAAGACCCAAACTTTTCTATTAAACTAATTGCTGTTTTCTCTCCAATTCCTTTGACACCTGGGATGTTATCTGACGAATCTCCCATAAGTGCTTTTAAATCAATCATTTTAATTGGATCACACTTATATGTTTCTCTGAATACTTCTGGAGTCATCAAAATATAGTCATTGCTTTTAAGTAATTTAACCGTAACTTCATCACTAATTAACTGCAATAAGTCTTTATCACTTGAGACAATAGTGGCGATGAATTCATCTTCTTCATCAACTACTTTCGCCATAGTTCCAATAATATCATCGGCTTCATAATTATCTATCTCAAAGTACTTAATTCCCATCGCACCAAGTATTTTTTTTGCCATAGGAAACTGTACTCTCAAATCGTCAGGCATAGCAGCCCTACCTGCTTTATATACTTCATATTTATCATGTCTAAAAGTCTTTCCTTTATCAAATGCTACTAAAATATAATTGGGATTCTCTTCCCTAATTATCTTATTCATCATATTTATAAAACCAAATAAAGCATTTGTAGGAAACCCTTTAGAATTTCTCATAACATTTCCAGTATAAGCTGTAGCATAAAAGCTTCTAAATAACAAATTATTTCCATCAACTAAAATAATCTTTTTCATTAAAATCACCATTATTTAGTATAACATAATAAAAAATAAACTTAAAATTTTTTTGATTAAACATTTGTTTGACAAACAAAAACAGTAATGCTACAATCTAATTATGAGGTGAACTAAGTGGAAAAAATAACTGATAAACAGAAAAATATTCTTCAAATTATTAAGCAATTAATAGCAAAAAATGGATATCCACCTACAGTAAGAGAAATTGGCAATAAAGCTAATTTATCTTCGCCAGCAACAATCCATTTCCATTTAACAAAACTTGAAGAAAAGGGGTATATAAAAAAGGGTGACAATAAAAACAGAACTATAGAATTATTAGTTCCAAATGAATTTAAAGAAAATCAAGAAGATGTGGTGAGTGTCCCACTTTTAGGAAAAGTAACAGCTGGTACACCAATAGAGGCAATAGAAACTCCTGATGAATATATTACTTTACCAGCATCTCTTATAGGTAGCAAAAAAGAAGTATTTACCCTAAAAGTAAGTGGAGAATCTATGATAAATGTTGGTATTTATGATGGCGATATTTTAATTGTTGAAAAAAGAAATACCGCTAATAATGGTGAAATAGTAGTAGCAATGAATACCGACAATGAAGTAACTGTAAAACGATTTTACAAAGAAAAAGACCATTTTAGACTTCAACCAGAAAATGATAATATGGAACCAATTATATTAAATGAAGTAACTATATTAGGCAAAGCTATTGGTTTATACAGGAAAATATAAAAAGTGACTACAAGGATGAAGTCACTTTTTTATTATGAATATCGCTCAATAAATCAATCTTTCCATTTAAATGAATACGCATATTTTCACTCTGTATAAATGGTTCACTAACAACTTCTATAGTCTCACTCCGCTCTGATAATTCATAAAGAGTGTAAATAAGTCTTTCTGTCTTGTTATAACTAATAGAATCTTGTTTATCACAAAAGCGATTAACCATCTCTTTTGTATGTATATAATCCAAAATTTTATCATCTGCATTTCCTTCATTATATTCTTTTTCTAGCTCTTCTTTATCTTCTTTGCTATATCCAGAAAAAGAACTTTTAGTATTGCTAGATAAATTCTCATGATAAGGATAATTAAATACTTGTAAAGTAGGTATTTCAACATCACAAATATTATTGTCATACAAAAAATCAAAGAATAAACCTAATGCTATTAAAAAATCAGCTGAAACATATTTATTTCTAAGCTTTTTTCTAACGGGTTGAAGACGTTTTTTTATATCTTCGCTATGACTTTCATCAAGAGATTGAATTCCGTAAATATAACAAGTCGGTTTCCCATTTTTCTCCAACAATTCGAAATGAATAGCAGGGAAATCATAATCATAATCATCTGGGTTTAAATATAAGTAAAAAAGATTCTCCTGAGTGCTATTTTTCCTAATTGAGAAAGTAATATGTTGATTAGTCTCAAACCAATCGTTGTTTTCGTCAATCCTATACTCAAGGACATAATCTTCATCAATCTTACTCATTTCTCTATATTTTTTCAACATAGAATCATTTTCCAAAAAAGTAAGTTGCTTTCTTAAAAAAGACTCTACATTCTTAATATCATCAACTCCCATTCGTAGCCAAATACTACGGATGAAATCTCTTGGGTCACACAAATTCCTATCAAGTCTTTCAGAATAAACTTCAATAATTTCCTGCAATAAAGAAAAAAAAGTGGAATGGTCATTAACTATGATATAATCTCCATCTACACCTGTAAGATATTTATCTCTAACATCTTTTAAATATTCAATTGATCTACTACCTATTAAATAATAAATATCATCATTCGGATCTAAATGTTTTTGAAACCCATTTATAGTGTTTTCATCAAATACAAAAGGTATAGGTGGCATACTATATTCAGACTTTAAAATACCAGGAATTGTCTTCACGAGAAAAATATTATAAATGTCCTCCATAAATATCCTCCTTAAAAAAAAATAATTAAATATTATTTTTTAATATATCTCTAACAACATGGCTACCAATTAATAATCCAGCGCTAGATGGTACAAAAGCCGTAGATCCCGGTGTCCTATCAGCTGTTTTAACAGGTAATTCAGTTGACGATAGTACCATTACTTTTTTGCTTATTTTTTCGTCTTTAACAAACTTACGAAAAATTCTTGCTAGAGGATCATTTATAGTTTTTCGAATATCAACTATTTCCAACTTGCTGGGATCTAATTTATTTCCTGTACCCATACTACTAATGAAAGGAATATTTCTAGTTAGACACTCTTTAATAACAGCTTTCTTAGTAGAGACTGTATCGCAAGCATCTATAAGATAGTCAAAATTATAGTCAAATAATAAGTTAATATTATCGGCAGAAATAAATTCAGATATTTTAATTATATTACATTTAGGATTAATATCTAAAATTCTTTTCTCCATAGCGTCAACCTTTAAATTTCCAATCGTTGAATCTAG
This sequence comes from uncultured Erysipelotrichaceae bacterium, assembly GCA_902803685.1. The sequence goes on along the minus strand of CADCQR010000039.1, from coordinate 7,176 downwards.
TGCTATTATCTGCCTATTAATATTAGAAATGTCAATCGTATCAAAATCAACAATTATCAATTTACCAATACCACTTCTGACCAAACTTTCGACTACATAACCACCTACTCCACCTAAGCCTAAAACTAATACACTTTTTGACCCTAAAATGGATATATTATCTCTACCTATTATTTTTTCTAATCTTACTAACTTAGGCAGCATTTAAACCCTCCTTAGCCTTAACAAAATGCTTCTCTTTTTGACTTTTGGATTGAATTAAGTTTAAAGGCTCATTATAAACTAGCTGGCTAACATAACTTAATTTTGAATATATATCTCGATTACTACGTGCCTTGTCGTAGAAGCTTCTTAGATTTTTATAATCCCTTGTATGTACAACCTCTAAAGATTTAAGTGAATCCACTAGGCTTCTTTCAGACATTGCGCTTTTAGGTATAACTTCACAGTCAAAATACTTTAAAAAAGAAATAGAATCAACCATATCGGCTACGCCAGCTTCTTTAAATAAAGCTGGCCATTTACTGGTATCTCTCTCGTGTGTAACAATATTCTTAAGAATAGCAATCTTCTCATCTGTAAAAAGCTCAGTAAAACCAATTTTTTCAAGTGAAAGATATCTACCATTATTTGTTCCTGGCACTTCTTTTCTCATATCCGTAATTACTTTACTATATAAATTTTCTAAACTAGAAGCAACCTTTCTAGGTGGTGGTGCTATATCATAAACATCATAAAATGGCGAATCTTTTTCAGAACTAGTTGTTATAATAAATCTTTTAGGAGAATGTAATAAATTATATCTTATAAAATCCGCAGTAGCACTATCATCTTTTGAGTTAAAATATAGAGAATTAGAGAACAATTTGCCATTTACTAAAATATCACTTTCTTGAATTCCAGAATAATTTATATGCTGTCTCACTTTCTCCGCACCTTTTAATCTTATTTGAACATTTAAAACTCTATCTCTATTAATTATCGGTAATACTAACATGTTACGCATACCCCCGTAGGCATATTATAGCAAAAAAAAAATTTTAAAGCAATAAAAAATCAGGGCGAGCGTCCTGGCTAACGATAAAACCTGCATCTCACAGGTGGGTGTCCGTACGTTATCATTAGGATTCCTAAATAAATTTAGGCATTCACACCGATAACTGATCAGGTCTCCCTTATCGTCACTTTAGTCGGTTTTATAAGAAGCCGGTCTCGCATCTTCCTGACATCTATATTGTAACACAACGCAATATACAAAACAAGTACATGACACTTATTTTACACTAAAGAATACTATATACTAGGTGATTTAATGTATTATAAAAATGGAAACTTTAAATTGTTTTATGAAAAATACGGCAGTGGAAAACAAGTTTTATTAATTCTTCCGGGATGGGGCGATACTCGACCTACCTTTAACTACCTAATACAGCAATTATCAAAAGATAATACTGTATATATTATAGATAATCCTGGATTTGGTAATAGTGAAATTATACAAAATAATCTTACAATATATGATTATGCTTCCCTAATTCGAGAATTTATGTTACATGAAAAAATAAATAATCCAATTATAATTGCTCATTCATTTGGTGGTAGAATAACAACACTACTAACCGGTTATTATAAAGATAAAATTAAAAAACTAATTTTAATAGATATAGCAAGCATTAGACAAAAAAGAAATATAAAAAAGATAATTAAAACTTATACCTATAAATTACTAAAAAGATTAACATATATTTTGCCCAAAAACTATAGAAAAAAAGCTCAAAATAGACTACTAAAATTATTTTCTTCAGCTGACTACTTCAAATTAAAAGATAATGTTAAAAAAACATTTCAAAATATAGTAAATGAAGACTTATTTTCATATTTAAAATCTATAAATGCCGAAACACTAATTTTATGGGGTGAAAAAGATAAAGACACCCCGCTAAAGGATGCCTATAAAATCAAGAAAGAAATTAAAAATTCTGAACTAATTATATTTAAAAACGCCTCACATTTTTCCTACTTAGAATATCCTACAATAACACTAAATATAATTAACGAGTTTATAAAATATTAGCACTTAGGATTAATCATATCAACTTCTATCAAAGCATGAAAATGTTTATCATCTTTGCTTACGTTTTTATCTATCCATACATTCATAATATATTTCTTTGTAGAATTGCCAGGAATAACATCTTCAACAATGATGTATTCATCGCCGCTTTTTTTATTACTTAAATACTTAACAGACGAACCATTTATATTAAACTTAATGTCTTTATCAGAAAACAATCTATTACCACAGCCATCTAATTCTATAAGTTCATTATCTTGTTTTATCGTGACACGATATTTTAATTTTCTAAAAGTAGGATTGTTAATAAAAAAAACATATTCCTCTTTGTATTTAGCCAACTTGTCTTCAATTATATTGCTATCACTTAATGTAATCACATTTCCAATACCATTAATGGAAGGCGGATACTCAACCGTTAGTTCGCCACTAGTATAATAATTCATTTTAAAATAGTGTTTATAAGACGTTCCGATTAATAATACAATAAGAAAAAAAGTAAGTATAAAAACCGAAGCTAATCCTAGTGTATATAGTTTTTCGTGTTTTTTTATCATAGTAATAATATGATTTTTTTCAACACTAGAATTCTTTTTAATAACTGCATTACTAAATTTATGTAAAACTACTCTACTAGAATCTTTATTAATCTTTTTTTTGCCGATTTTTAGTTTCATAACAAGCCACCCTACTTTTCTTATAATAAGTATATCAAATTATTATGCTTTTTTAAAGAAAAAGAAAGACAAATTATTGTCTTTCGTACATTAAGGATTTAATCTATTTGGTCCTCTAAATAAAAACTGTGTTTCTTTAATACTTGACAAGTTCAATAACAACATTGTAAGCCTGTCTACACCTATTCCAAAACCACCATGAGGTGGGCATCCATATTTGAAAAACTCAAGATAGAATTTTACATCGGCATCTAAGCCTTTTTCTTTAGCATTTTTAGCTAATTCTTCATATCTATGTTCACGTTGAGCGCCGGATGTAATCTCAGTACCTCTCCAAATCAAATCATATCCCTGAAGTTTACCATTTTCATCTCTCATATGATAGAAAGGTCTCTTAGTAGCTGCATAATCAACAATGAACATAAATTCGGAGTTATACTCTTCTTGTGCCAGTCTATAAGTTAGCTTCTCTGCTTCCGCATTCATATCTCCAACATCTTCAGATGGAATATCAAAACCATACTTCTCATGCAATTTTTCATATAAATCCTTTAATCTAATTCTAGGGAACGGCTTAGTTGGAATAATAACTTCTTTTCCAAACACTTCTAAAATTTTATCTCCGTATTTTTCTTTAACTGCTGTAAGACCAGCAATTAATAAATCTTCTTCTAAATTCATTACATCTTCATATGAATCAATATAGGCAAACTCTAAGTCAAAGCCAGTAAATTCAGTTGCATGTCTATTAGTATTAGATTTTTCTGCCCTAAATACAGGGCCAACTTCAAATACTTTATCAAGACCACCGGCCAAAGCCATTTGTTTGTAGAACTGTGGAGACTGAGCTAAATATGCATCTCTATCAAAATATTCAACCTTAAATACCTCACTACCCGATTCAGAAGCAATGCCAATCAATTTAGGGGAATGAATTTCTGTGAAGTTATTACTATATAAATAGTTTCTCATAGCTTGTGTCATACAAGATTCAACTTGTCTAATTAAAGTGTTACGTGGATTTCTCATATCCAACCACTTGTAATCCATTCTTGTATCAATGTTAACACCATCTAAGTTATTAAAATCAAATGGTAAATCTTCTGCATTACTAGTAATTTCAACTTTACTTGGAATAATTTCAAATCCACCTAATTTTACTGTTTCATTAGCTACCAATTTACCAGTAACTTTAACAGTAGATTCGACTTTAGTATTGGCAAGAATTTCTAACATCTCACTATTAGATTCTTCACTCTTCTCTATAGTCATTTGAACTTTACCAGTTGCGTCTCTAAGTATTACAAACATTACCCATTTTTTATCTCTTATTGCATCGATAAATCCGCTAAAAGTTATCTCTTTACCAACATATTCATTTAATTCATTAACACTTATTTTCATATTTAATCCTCCTTGTGATGACATTCACATTTGTGAGTAGCTTCATGATGTTTTCCACAACATTCTTGTTCTTCTTCGTGACTGCATCCGCATTCCTCATCATGGCAATGGCACTCTACGTCGTCTTGGCAGGCACAACCACACTCATCATCAGCTTCCATTTCAGCTAATTGTTCATCTAAATAGTAAAGTAATACATCTAAGCTAATAATATCCTCATTCTTAGTTTTATTATTTTTGATTTTTACCTCATTATTATCTAAACTTTCACTATTTAGTACAGCTGTAAATTTTGCATTTAATCTATCAGCCTGCTTAAATTGTCCCTTTAATCCACGCCCAGTATACTCAGTCTCAACAATAAATCCTGCTAATCTTAATTGCTGTGACAAATATGCAGCATATTTTTTTCTTCTTCATTTACATACATCAAGAAAATATCAACACTATCTACCAATGGCATCTTAACCTTTTCAAGTTCAAGAGCCTTAACTAGTCTACCAATACCACAAGCAAAACCAATACAAGGTGTTTCTGGGCCTTCTAACTGATTAACAAGCCCATTATAACGACCGCCACCACCTAAAACATTATTAGAACCAAATCCTTCTATCTTTGCTTCTATTTCAAATACAGTATGATTATAATAATCAAGTCCTCTTACAATGTTAGGATTAACTTCATATTTAACTTCAAAAATATCCAAATAGTCTTTAACTTTTTCAAATCTTTCTCTTGAAGCCTCATTCAAATAATCTATAGTCTTAGGTGCATTCTTTAACAACTCACTATCAGCATCAACTTTACAATCCAATATTCTCAAAGGATTTTTATCTATTCTCGAGTTGCAATCCTCACATAGCTCCTTAATATGGGGCTTAAAATAATCAATTAAAACTTTTCTGTAATTATCTCTACTTTCTTTATCCCCTAAGGAATTAATATTAACTTTAATTTCCTTTAAGCCAAGCATTTTATATATATTAACAGCCAAAGATATTACCTCTGCATCGCTAAGTGGATCATCACTGCCTAAAACTTCCATACCAAACTGTGTAAGTTCCCTATCTCTTCCAGATTGAGGGCGCTCATACCTATACATAGTGCCATTATAATATACTTTTACTGGCTGGCATGGATCTCCATACATCTTATTTTCTATGTAACTTCTTACTACTCCGGCTGTTCCTTCTGGTCTAAGTGTAATATTTCTTCCACCTCTATCAACGAAGTCATAAGTTTCCTTGGTTACGATATCTGTAGATTCTCCTATTCCTCGGTGAAATAACTCGCTTGCTTCAAATAAAGGAGTTCTAATATAATTGTAATTATATTTTTCCATTGTAGCATCTATTACACTCTCTACATATTTCCATACTTTAGCTTCTCTACCGTATATGTCATTACAACCTTTCTGTTTCTGTATCATTTTTACCTCCCAAAATAAAAAGATGGTACACATAAAGGGCAGGAATATCCCGCGGTGCCACCTTCTTTTAACTCATTATAACCTTTAACGTAGTAACACGCTTCTTTTCACTAGGATGTCTTCAACTTTTATCTTAAAGTATTTTCACCAACCATACTCTCTCTGAATAATTTAAAAGCATACTCTTTCCCAAGAAGTTAACTATAGTATAAAACAAATACTTAAAAAAAACAAATATAATTACAACAATTATGCTTATAAGAAGAAGTTTTAAAATATTTTATTTTTCGTTCTGGTTAACTAATATATGTGCAGTTAATTTATTCTACTTCCACCCCATTCAATTACACTATAGCCATAACGTTCTTTAGGCGTTAGCTTTTGTTCAGATATTTTTATTGGTTCGTTTAATGATTTGTAATCCATAATTATTCTGATAATGCTATCAGGCTCCGGAGTTATTTCAATTGGCATATACTCGTCAATCTCTTTTTCTGTCTCAAATCTAATATAATTATATCTACTTGCCTCCAACTCTGGTAACCAATACACTATAAACTCATTAGCTTCTCTTTCATTTAATCCTAATATTCTTAGTTTTTCTTCTAAGAAATCTATTGTACCTTCGCTTTTAACAATGAACCCATCTGACTTCATGGTAACACTATGCTCTTTTCCTTCATAATATAATCCATAATAACTTCTATTAGTTTCAGTTTCTCTCAACATTCCATCGGGGTTAGCAATAATAGTCCAGCCAGCATTATATTTAGGATATGATGTAGTTATTAATGATGATTTTAACAATTTTACACTTACTTCCATTTCTTTCTTTGGATAAATATATAGCATTGGTTTTTTTACCACCTGTTCAGTTTCATTATTATTGTGATTTATTATATCGTTATATTCATCAATTGTATAAGCCATATTGATTTCACTTTGATGTGTTTTTGTACTTACTGGTATTGCTAAAAAATAAGCTGAAATATCTGCAGTAACTCCATCAACATTTTCCCAAAGATATAGTTCTACAAGTCCGTCTGTTTCAATAACATTAGCAAGCCTTGCTTCTACTATAGGTCTTCTATTAGAGGCATATGAAACTACCATATAGTTTTTATTTTGGTCACTATATTTTCTTTTTAAATTCCATTTTTGGCAAAATTCAGAATATTGGTTATAGCTAAGTACCTCTGTAGTATTGTAAATTTTTATTAAATCGTTTACATTCTCATAATTCTTATTTTCTTCTAATAAATTTATTTCCTGATAGTCATATTCTCCATTATAGTCAGCTTTAATTATATAATATTTTTTACCTTTATTGTACTTAATATCAATGTTTACAATCTTTTCATCGATATTCTCTTTTTTATCCGTTGAAATAACTAATGTACCAAAAATAATTCCAATTACAAAAACAGCAACAAAACATGCAGCAATAAAAATATTCTTTTTCATATCAATCACCTATCATAGTGTATCATATATTTCCCTTTTTATAAATGCTGTGTTCAACTTTATGACTGATTCATATATTCAGCATATGCAACATCAAGACTAATAGGTATATTTAATTTAACTATATC
>CADCQR010000038.1 GCA_902803685.1 uncultured Erysipelotrichaceae bacterium | reverse complement strand
TTTTTCAGTTTTTGTACTCCTTGCATCAACCGATACAGCATCGCTATCAACATCTAAAATTTCGATATTACTTTCAGTGAAATTATCATCCTCAACAAATCCGGATGGTGCACTTTTTTCTAAATCGCCTTCTATTAAATTATCTTCTTTCTTATTACTAACTAATACGTGAGACAAAACATCTTCTAATTGTTGGCTATCAATTGGTTTGGCAATATAATCATCAAACCCCTCAGAAATGTACTTTTCTTTCATTCCGGATATCGCGTTAGCCGTTAAAGCAACAGTTGGGATATTATAATACTCAATTTGTTTTAAGTAATTAAGTGTTTCACCGCCACTCATGCCTGGCATTAAATCATCTAATAAGATTAAATCATACTTCTCGCCATTTAATACTTTGCTTATACAGTCTTGACCACTTTTACAAGTTTCTATTTTTACGTTATATTTTTTTAATAATTTTGATGCTACTTTTAGATTAACGGAATTATCATCTACAACCAAAATTCTTTCACCATTACCATTAAATGATTTTTCTGTTATATTACTATTTTCAATCTCATCTAAGGATTTATCGACGACTCCTTGCTCTAGTGTTACTACAAATTTAGAGCCTTCACCATATTTTGATTCTACTTTAATTTCTCCACCCATTAAATCAACTAATGTCTTGGTAAGGGCTAAACCTAGACCAGTTCCTTCAATGCTATTATTTTTTTTCAAATCAAATCTTTCAAACTTTGTAAACAGTTTTGCTACATCTTCTTCTTTTAATCCAATGCCTGTATCCTCAACAGTTATTATTAATTGGCATTTCTGACTATCGATTTTTTTATGTTCAAGTAAGAATTTTACACTACCTTCTTGAGTATATTTAACGGCATTAGTCAACAAATTAACCGCTACCTGCTTTATTCGTACACTATCACCATAAAGTACAGGAGGAATGTCACCATCACATTTGTGTATAAAGCTTAATGAACGACTTCCAATTCTACCTTCTGTCATTGTAACTAAATATCTATATATTTTATTTATAGAATACTCAACATTTATAATTTCTAATTTATTTGATTCTATTTTAGAAATGTCTAATATTTCATTTACAATTTCCAATAAAGAGTCAGATGCACTAATAATATCTTCTACATCTTCTCTTGCGGCTGATGTAAGTTTTTCATCTAATAATCCTTGCGAAAAACCTAATATAGCATTAAGCGGCGTTCTTATTTCGTGAGACATATTGGAAAGGAAATCAGATTTTGATTTATTAGCTTGTTCTGCCTCTTTTCTAGCCTCTTGAATTTCTTTTACCATTTCAGCATCTGGATTTTCAACAGTAAAAACTGTAAAGTACATGACTATAGTAGTTAATACATATGCACTAGTTATTATCAATATTTCTGGGTGCGTAAATTGAATAGCTGCGGTAATAGTATCAAATATTATAGTCGCAAAAATAGGTAATACCCTATTTAATGTTAAGTGCTTCCTTCCTTTTATTAAAAGGAAAACCCATAGTACTGCACACGATAAACATATTGCATATGTTAAATTTACTCCTGCTCCATAGGTATACACACTAGTTGCTGAAACATAAATATTTATAGGAATAGCTAAAAGAATCGATGCACATATAGTAAAAGATATTAATATAAAACTGGTAAGATTCTTATATTTTTCTAGTTTTTGCTCACAATTATATTGAGTATTGGTAATTAATAGTGTATATTCCGAAAATAATATCATATAACCACTTAAATAAACCAAATATAATTTACAAGCTATAACTGTAATTATACTATCTGGATTCCAAAAAGCTAACACAACACTGACAATATCCATTGATGCTCCTATTATATTAGCAATTACTAAAAGTGAAAAAATTCTATTCTCTGCAGTATCAACTTTCTTTTTGCTATAAAATACTATTGCTACTAAAATCATGTAAATTAGGGATAGTATTTGAAATCCTATCGATGATAACATAAGAATACACCTGCCTATTATTTACAGTATACCATAATTATTTTTATATTTAAATCGTTTTCATCCAAAAAATAGGGCAATCGCAAGAAAAAAGTCAATAACTAAGTGAAAAGAAGTAAATAAGGTA
>CADCQR010000037.1 GCA_902803685.1 uncultured Erysipelotrichaceae bacterium | reverse complement strand
TAAAGAATTTACTTCCTGTTCTAATCTATATTTTTGATAAGTACCATTTATAGTTGCATATCCGCAAAAGACTGTAACAACTAAAATCAAACTAAATATTAATAATCCTATCTTTTTATTTCTTGTCATAAAACGTCACCAGTTCTATATTATAACACACAAAAAAGGACTTATCAAATTAAGTCCTCTATTTTACTCAATACTTCCTTAACACCCAATTTAGTAACACTGGAAAATACTATCAAATCATCTCCTACAACCAAATCAAGCGTTTCTAAAATCGACTTTAATTGCTTTTCTTTTTTACTTCCAGATATTTTATCAGCCTTTGTAGCTATTACGGTTACTGGCAAACTATAATACTTTAAATAATTATACATTAGCAAATCATCTTCTGTAGGTTTCAACCGAAAATCAATTAACAAAAAAACTCTTTTCAATTGCTCCCTATTCTCTAAATATTCTTCTATCATCATTCCAAATTTAGATTGTGTCTTTTTATCAACAGCTGCATATCCATACCCAGGAACATCAATTAAATAGAATAAATCATTGACACCATAAAAATTCAAAGTCTGAGTTTTTCCAGGTTTTGATGAAGTATGTGCCAGACCTTTTCTTGATAATATTGTATTAATAAAACTACTCTTACCAACGTTACTGCGACCAACCAACAAAAACTCTGTCCGACCGTTTTCAGGATATTGACTTCGCCTAGTAGCGATAATCTCTAAATTTGCTTCTTTAATTACCATAAACGTCTCCTTATATTACCTCGTTATTATTATATTCTTTTAATAATTGATCCAAGTCCTTTATAAACTTCATTGCTTCATCAAACGTCTTAACTTTTACCCCAGAAGCCATTTTATGTCCACCACCACCATAATCTTCAGCCAATTTATTAACTTCTGGTCCACGTGATCTTACAGATATACGAATCTGGTCATTTTTCAAATCTTCAGTCATAGTAACCCAAACCAAAACATCTTTTATAAAATTAAAATTATTTATCATATTTCCAGCCGAAGCGCTATCAACACTAAATTCATTTATAATATCATCATTTATACGTACATAACCAAGCCCATTCTCAGTAACATTCATATTCAAAGATATGTATCCCTCTAAACGAACTTCACTCATAGGCCTTAAATATAACTTCTCATAAGATTCACTTAAACTAAACGGATATTTCTCTAAAAATTCAGACACTAACCTAAACGTATTAGCTTTACAACTATCAAATAAAAACCTATTTGAATCGCTAACTAACCCCATATATAATAACTGTGAAATACCATTATTGCATAATAAAGATGTCGATAAAATCATATTCATTAATATTTCACAAGTAGATGATGCATGATCATCTATATATTCCAAATCACAAAATTTTTCCATAAAGGGATGATGATCTATTTTTATACAATATGAAAATTGAGAAAAATCAATACAGTCAACACGTCTTTTATCCGGCGTATCCAATACTAGCAACAATGCGTTTGACACTTTCTCAATCCTATCTAATTTTCCAATATGTGCAAACTTAGCACTACCTGTTCCTACAGCCAAAACCTTCTTTGCAGGATAAGTTAAACGAAGTGAATCTCTCAAAGCCAATTGACTACACAAGGCATCTGGATCAACACCAACATGCCTTGCTATAACAATCACTTCATATTCACGAATTTTTGAAACAATTTCTTCAAACATCAAACATTTCCTATCTATTTTGAATTAATTTCAACGTATCTCTAGCAATCATAAGTTCTTCATTAGTTGGAATAACATAAACATCTATCGCAGAGTCATCACTGCTTATCTTCATGATTTCTCCATGCATATTATTCTTATCTAAATCAATCTTAACTCCTAAGCAAGCCAATTTTTCACAAATTTCTCTTCTAATCGGAGTACTATTTTCTCCAACTCCAGCAGTGAATACGATAGCATCAGCCCCACCAAGTAAAACATAATACTGTGCAATATAATCCACAACTCTTCTTACATATTTATCCCTAGCAATTAACGCTTTCTCATCATCCTCAGCGCATTTACCTATAATATCACGCATATCTGATGAAAATTCACTCATTCCAACTAAACCACTATTTTTATTTAAATCGTCAAGGATTTCACCAATATTTTTTCCCTCTTTTTCCATTACATAAGGAATAATGGATGGATCAATATCACCTGATCTCGTCCCCATCATTATACCTGCCAAAGGAGTAAATCCCATAGTAGTATCAACACATTTCATATCCTTAACAGCACATAAACTACCACCGTTTCCGATATGACAACTAATTAACTTAAATTTGTCTGTCCCTAAAATATCTTTAACAGTATCTGTTATGTAGCGATGTGAAGTTCCGTGAAAACCATATTTTCTAACACCATACTCTTTATACCACTTATATGGAACTGGATATAAATATTCAACAGCACTCATAGTTTGGTGAAAAGCTGTATCAAACACTACAGCATTTGGAACGTTTGGTAATACTTTTTTAAAAGCCATAATACCTAAATCATTTGCTGGATTGTGTAATGGTGCAAATTCTTCAATTGAGCGCAACCCTTCCATAACCTCATCATTTACTAAAACAGATTCAGAAAATTTATCTTTTCCATGAACGACACGATGCCCTATACCATCTATTTCTTCCAATGATTTAATAATCTCCAAATCAACAAGCTTTTCCAACAAAATTGAAACAGCATCAGTATGATTATTTAGCTCAAGTTCCTGAGAAATCTTTTCACCATTATACTTAATACAATAATTTGATCCCTCTATACCTATACGCTCAAACAAGCCACTAGCTATAATGCTCTCATCTTTCATATCAAATAAACTGAATTTTAAGGAACTACTTCCCGAATTAATAGACAAAATTTTCATGTAATATCTCCTTCTTTAAAATCTATTAATATTATACATCATTAACCTAAATATTCAAACAAAAACGATTAGTCAATAAAAACTATTCAGTCAATCTATATGTATCTCTAGCAATCATCAATTCCTCATCAGTTGCTAAAACATATACAGGTATTTTAGATTCATCTGTTGAAATAATACCTTCAAGACCATTTCTAACAATCATTTTATTATTTCTATCTAAATCAGTATAAATACCTAAAGGTTCAACTCTTTTCAAAGTTTCTCTTCTTATAATCGAATCATTTTCTCCTCCACCAGCTGTAAATACTATAGCATCAACCTTACCGGCTAATTTAATATAATATCTAGCTATATATTCAGCAATTCTACTCGTATACATTTCTATAGCCAACACTACTTTTCCATCTTGAGATTCAAAGGCCCTGTCAATATCACGTAAATCGCTCATACCAGTAATTCCTTCAAGACCACTACATTTATTCAACTGATTATCCATCCACTCAATATTTCTTTCTTCTTTCTTTAAAATATAGTTAATTATTGAATAATCTATATCACCAGACCTTGTTCCCATCATTATACCAGCATTAGGAGTAAATCCCATGGAAGTATCTACACATTTTCCACCACCAACAGCAGTAACAGAACCACCATTTCCGATATGGCATATTATAAGATTGGGCTTTTTACCCAAAATTTCCATCATCTTCTCAGTAATAAATTTATGACTTAATCCATGAAATCCATATTTTCTAACATCATACTTTACATACCACTCATATGGAACTGGGTATAAATAAGTTGCTTCACTCATAGTCTGATGAAAAGCTGTATCGAAGCAAGCTACCATCTTAGCATTCGGTATACACTCTTTAAATGCATATATTCCTTTTAATGCAGCAGGATTATGTAAAGGAGCCAAATCAGAAATAACCTCTATATCTTGTATTACCTTATCAGTTATCTCAACACTCCTAGAATACTTATTTCCTCCATGTACTACCCTATGCCCAATAGCCTCAATTTCCTCTAAACTATTAACAACCTTTAAATCTAATAAAAGCTTAATCAATAATTCTACAGCATCTTTGTGATTATTTATAGCTATATTGACTTCCTTCTTTACACCATTTATCCTAATTGTGTAGAAAGAATCTTTTAGGCCGATTTTCTCAAAAGTTCCTTTTATAACTAACTCCTCATAAGGCATATTATATAATCTAAACTTCAAAGAACTACTTCCAGCATTTATAGACAATACTTTCATAATAAATCACCACCAATTATCCTTAAATTATCAAAAACTATAAATAAAGTCAATGAATTTAGCACTAGTTCTGAAATAGTACAACAATTGACAATAAATAATATAAGATTTAAAATAACTAGCAAAGGAGACACAATATGGAAAATAATGAAGATATTATAAAAATTGATTTTTGGGATCACACTATTCAAGAAGAATTAAAAGAAAAAGTAGCATCTGAAGGCTCAGAATACAGGATTATACATAGACCAGTAAAAATAGAAATAACAACAAAAGAAACGACAATACCAGCTAAAGCAATTGATCAATTCTACAGTGACGGAACCGCGCCTAATAGAACTGTTCCAGCAGGCACATACCTAGTAAATTCTAAATATCCTATAACAGAAGAACAATTTCTAACCTCATACGAAGAGGAGCATGATGAAGATGGTAATGTAATTCCTGGTCTATATAGAAAGATTGAAATTATAAGAGCTTTAAAAAACCCATACGGAAAACCTATTGCTAAAGCCAATCCTAACGGGTATGTAATAGGAAGATTTGACACAGAATCATACCTAATAGAAGATTCATATTTGGGAATAGATATAATAAGTGCTGAAGCATTCAATAAGAATCATGTTCCATACATAATAAGTAATAAAGCTGTAAAATAATTATCAAAAAAACAAACTATAGAGCTATAAGCCACATAGTTTGTTTTTCTTTAAATAACTATTTTTTATTTTTAGCCATTTCAACTAATCTTTTAGTCATTTCTCCTCCAACACGACCATTCTGTTGAGCTGTTGCAGAAGCACCTAAACTAACACCAAATTCATTAGCAATTTCATATTTCATATTATCTACTGCCTGCTTAGAACCTTGAACAGATACTTTGTTAGTAGTAGTATTTCTACTTGAAGTAGTAGATTTAGCTTTTCTTCCTCTTGGCATAATTTCACCTCCTGATATTAGGATGTAAAATTATTTTAATTTAATACACAAATTTATAACAAATCATTAAAAGTATCTACCTGATTCCTTACCTTTATAGTATTAACACCCAAAACAGCCTCTTCTATAAGTGATTCAAAATCAAATTTATTTTCTTCAGAAATAGCAGTATCAATCTTTGGATTAATCACAGGATGACGAGGCACAAAAACAGTACAGCAGTCCTCATACGGTAAAATACTTGTCTCATAAGTATTTATCTTTCTAGCAATATCAATAATCTCTAGCTTATCCAAACAAGCTACAGGCCTTACAACAGGCATACTAGTAACACTATTAATAACATTCATACTAGTTAGTGTCTGCGAAGCTACTTGCCCAATTGATTCACCATTTATAATTACGTAACCATTATACTTCTTACACAATCTTTCCATAATACGATACATCATTCTTCTCATAATAGTTATGCAATATTCAGGACGACAATTTTTATAAATCTCTTCTTGAATCTTTGTAAAATTGACAATATGTAAATTTATATAGCTAGTATAATCTGATAATATTCTTGTAAGTTCAATCACCTTATTTCTAGCTTCAATGCTGGTATGAGGAATTGCTTCAAAATAAACGCACTCCAACTTAACACCGCGCTTCATAGCCAAATAACCAGCTACAGGAGAATCAATTCCACCACTAAGCATTAACATTCCCATTGGTTGTGTACCAACAGGATAACCACCAGCTCCAACATATTCATCATAATAAACATAAGTACTATCTTCTCTTATTTCCACACTTATTAACATTTGCGGATTATGCACATCAACTTTTATATCAGCTACATTTTTAAGAATACATCCACCTAATATATTATTAACATCTCCACTGTGAATAGGAAAATTTTTATTGCCTCTTTTGGTAGATATTTTAAATGTAGTTGGATGATATTCCTTTACAATATTCAATACACAGGATTTTATTTTTTCAATATCATTTTCAACAATATTAGCAATATTATACTTATGTATACCAAAAACTTTACTCAGATCACTCTTTATTTGTTCTAATTCATCATCATTAAACTCTATATACATATGTGCCCTATCTTTTCTAATTGTGACATCATATTTATCTAATTTATTATATATATTGTTACACAACGTATTAATAAAAAAATTTCTATTTCCCTTTTTTGTACTTAGTTCCCCATATTTAATCAAAATTACCTTATCCACAAAGACTCCTCCAAACATGCCTATTTTATCATACAAACCATATTTTACAAAGAAAAAAGATTAACTTCTTAATCTTTTAACATAAATAATGAAAGTATTATTTATTAAACATTGTCTTTTCTAAAAAATTTTACATCAATATTTTTATCCACCAATGCAACCGCACTCAAAGCAATATCTAGTGCATTTTTATACTCACCCTTATAAAATTTTGTCTCAGCAACATTTAATCTGTTAATAATTTCAGGATTTAAACTACGATACCTATTGCAAAATACCATAACCATTTCTGCATCCTTAGCATTTTGAACTATTTCGTTCGTAGTATTATATAATTTCAACACTAAATCTCTAGCTGTATCCACACGCGTATTCAAAGTTTTTATAACTATAGGAGACTTTTCTAACTCTTTAACAACCTCATCTAACGCATCACTTGCTTCAAGTAATTGAACAGAATAGTTATCATTAACAACCGGCAATTTAAATGAGCGAATCTTATACTTGCACTCTTTCAAAAGATTTCTAATCTCACATAGTTGTTCTCTTGCTCGCTGTTCATCCTCATACATATTTCCTAATGACTTAAGCGCAATGTCAAAATCATCTTCCATAACACCTAAGCGCTTAGTTAAACTCTCTAACTCATCATTTATCTGAGAATAAGGCGAAGATAAACTTTCAACCCTTGCTAAAAGTTTATTGTAATCATCATTAATAACTACTAACACTTTATTTACATCATCTATTATTTCTATATCTTTGTCCCCTAAATCATACATCTTCTTTATATCTTCTAGCTGCGCATAAACATCTTTTACTAAATCATTAGTTTTTTGCAAATGTATGCCAAAATCAGGAGCCATTTCTTCATATGCTTTACGAGATAATCTTTCTTTTTCGAAATCTATAAAAATTCCATCATAATAATCAAGCATAGTCTTTAAATCTAAGATACCTCCCTCTAGATTCAATACTCTAGCTCTATCAATTATTAAATCAATATTTTTATTTGACTCCTCGATATTATAATCAATATTTAAATAATCTAATGGGTACCCCTCACCAACCATTTGGTCATATATTGCTTTAACGTCCTTTATTCTATTAGGAATAGCCTGTCTAGCTATAAATAATATCTCTGGCATTTCTTTAATAACTATTTCCATATGATCAATCATCTCGTAAAGAGCCTTCGTAATATGAACAACTTCAGGATAATCACTAACTTCCATTACTTTTTCAAAATCCAAAAATCTTCTCTCAATATTCTCAAGCTGCAATTCTATAGCCTCTGCCATATCTTCATATAATTCTTTCTTATTTTGAAATTCACTATTTAAAGATCTATACTTAGTTTTTAACTTGATTACACTAGCTCTATACTTTTCTTCGCTTTTGCTTAAATCCTTAATTTCATCCAAAAGATGTTGGGCAGACTCCCTAACCTTATATATTTCAAGTTCAATCTTAGCGATTCGATATCCACATGATTTATAATTTTTTTTGTCAATATATAAATCCAAATCAATCAACATATCATCTATCTTAGAAAGTCTTTCTTCTTTTATTTTTTTAAATCTATCCTGCCATTTATTATATTTTTCTTCCATTTTATCATTTTTAATAATGGGCTCCACCCTAGAAAGCTCTAATAATACTGGCGTAGAAGCAACCAAATTTCTCTGAATCTCTAAATTCTTAGCTTTATTTTTATAAGAAGTAAATCTAATCTTTTTTATAATTTGAACAATAATAATAAGAGCTACTATAACAAGAATGACAATTGATCCAATAATTAAATATTCACCTTGCACATCATACACCTCTTTATCATACAATTTACATCATAATTTTATCATATTATGAGACAACCTTTCCACTATTTTATAATAATAATTCCAAAAAAATATAAACAAATAGTATGAAACACCAATAATTTTCCACCAATAAAAAGCAAAATCGTTGACAAGAATAAAAAAAAATCATATAATTATAAACGCAAGTTCCTTGAAACAGCATATTTAGAGTATTTTAAAGTGTTTTTCAAATTAAGTAGCTATAGCTGTTTATGTGAAAGAGAAACTCCCTAAACTACGACTAAATAGTTCAAAGACTTTGTAAAAAATTAGAAAGAGGAGGCATATCATGGCAAGATATACAGGATCAAGCTACAAACAAGCTCGTCGTGTTGGGTTTTCTATTACTGAAACAGGAAAAGAATTAGCTAAACGTCCATATGGACCAGGACAACACGGAAATGCTCGTAAAGGCAAATTATCAGATTATGGTACACAACTAAAGGAAAAACAAAAAGTTCGTTTTATGTATGGAGTAAACGAAAGACAATTTAGAAAGACTTTTGATGAAGCCGCAAAAATGAAAGGTATTCACGGTACTAACTTCTTAAGATTGCTAGAATCAAGATTAGATAATGTTGTTTATAGAATTGGTTTTTCTACAACTAGACGTGGTGCTAGACAATTAGTTAACCATGGACATGTATTAGTTAATGGTAATAAAGTTGATATTCCATCATACAGAGTTAAACCAGGAGACGTAGTGTCTATTAAAGAAAAAGATAAAAACTTAAAAATTGTTACTGACTCATTAGCAAAAGTTTCTCGTAGAGTTGATTTCATAACTTATGATGAAAACAAGATGACAGGAACATTTGTAAGAGTACCCGAAAGAAATGAACTAAACGCTGATATCAACGAAGCATTAATAGTTGAATTCTATAATAAATAAAACTTCCAAACGAAGTTTTATTTTTTTTACTCAGATATAACAAAATCCTCACAATATAAATTTCCTATATCCAAATTTATAAATTCATTAAAATTGTTTTTTTCACACAAGAGATATTTTAAAATCTTAATAGAAAGTTTATCTGAAACAATTAATATATTTTTAGATTTATAACGCTCTTTAATATCTGATAAAAACTCACTACATCTTTCAAAAACATCTTTGATAGGCTCAACACCCCTATCACTAGCATTTAACTCTAAATCACAATATTTATATAAATCATAAAATTTTTGTGGCATTCCCTCATATTCACCAATATCCCGAGAAATCAACCTAACATCAGGTATCGTTAAAACCCTATCCCCTATTAAGATAATCGCAGTCTCAACAGCCCTCACAAGCGGTGACATATAACAATAATCAAATTTCTTATCTTTAAATTTATCCTTTAGTTTTGTTGCTTGCCTCCTACCATCATCACATAGTGAAATATTTTCTCTTCCTAAACATATATCTAAATAATCTTGCTCAGTAGCAGCATTTGTAACTAAAGTAATTTTCATATCTATACTCCTATTTTTTTCAAAGATTTACTAAAGATAAAAAACTTTACCTCTCTATTATAATCTGAGATTAAATAATTGCCAACCACAACATATTTATCCCCAAAAAAGCATAAATCATTAAAGAAATTATTTCTATCAGCTGTATTTTTTACCACTACCATTTCTTTTAAAGTATTTGAGTATTTACCTATGATACCAAATTTATCACTACTATTAGCACTAGAATTTCCAATAACAATCAAATCACCATTATCATCTGCCAAAGCTTTTTTATACTCGGAATGAGCATAGGTGTCATTATAAGTTTCAAATACAAGTTGTAAGTTAAAATCATACATGCCGATAAAAGCAACATCTATGGCATCTAAAGACTTTTGACCAACTATATACAAACTATCATTGACAATATTAAGAGAATTAAATTTACTTTTTTCTGAATATGTAGTAAAAACATTATTACCATCCAAATCATACTTGGATAGAATACCAGTGCTACCGGCATTACCAACTAAATAAATAGCCCCATTATAATACTCCAAATCCACATATCTACTATCACTAGCATCAAAATATTTTCTCCAAACTTCTTGTCCATCTTTGTCATACTTCACAATAATAGCCTCAAAGCTAGACTTATCAACATTATAACTACTACCACACACATAATAATTACCATCAGAAACTCCAACACTAGAGTAATATGAGTCTCCAATTAACTGAAAGTCATTTTCAAATACTATATTCCCATCTTTATCATACTTAACAAACAAAGCAGTTCTAGATGACTTTTCTAATTCCTTTTTGCTAGATTCAAAACTTCCAACAGTAACATACCCATCACCATCGTAAACAATATCATAAAATGTAGAATTATATCCCTTATTATAGATTTTTTCCATAGTCTTGTTTCTAGACGAATCAAAAAAAGAAATACTTGCTTTTTCATAAGCATTATCATTTCTATTATTACTACCTACAGCGGCATATCCATCATCTGTAACTATAATAGAATTAAAAGTTTCAATGAACGTATCTACTTTCTTCTCCTTGATGTATGAACTATTATCTTCAGAATCCCTATGAAATATACGATTAAAGGTAAAAGTGAAAAATACAAACAATACTACAATTAAAATAATATACAAATACTTTATATATTTTTTCATCCCATCCCCTCTTTCAACCCAATTTTATCAAAAAAAAAGATAAAAAAAAAGGAAGTACTCAATTATACCTCAATTTTTACTATTTATTTGTAAACACACATGTAATATTTTTTCTTTCCTCTACGAATAATCAAATATTTGTTATATAAACATAAAGATTTATCAATAATTAATTCTAAATCTGTTATTTTATTTCCATTAAGAGAAATGGACCCATTACTCAAAAACTCTCGTGCTTCTCTTTTACTAGAACATATATGTCCATCCACTAATAAATCAACAATATTCTTATCCCCACTAATAGTAAATGGTGTTAGTCCACCAAATGCATCTTCAATATCTTTTTCTGAAAAATTAGATATATCTCCACTAAACAAAGACTCGCTTATCTTAACTGCATTATTAAATTCCTCTTCACCATGCAAATCAGTAATAATTTCACGTGCTAAAGCCTTATGCGCCTCCCTTAATTCTGGATGTTCCCTATTAGATTTATCCAATATTTCTATCTCATCAGGAGATAAAAAAGTTAACTTTTTAATATAATCAATAATCATAGAATCTTCAAGATTAATGAGATATTGATACATCTCATAAGAAGATGTTTTGTTTTTATCAAGCCATAGAGCATTACCTTCTGTTTTACCAAACTTTTTACCCGTAGAATCAGTAATTAAAGGCATTACCATACCATAAGCTTCTTTATCAAGTTTCTTTCTGATCAATTCAATGCCAGAAGTAATATTTCCCCATTGATCTGAACCCGCTACTTGTAAAGTACAACCTCTATTTTCATATAGCCATAAAAAATCTAACGCTTGAAGAATCATATACGAAAACTCTGCAAAAGTTATCCCACTTTCTAATCGGGTTTTAACCTTATCCTTAGCCAACATGTAATTAACATTAAAATATTTGCCATAATCTCTTAAAAAATCAATAGTATTTATGTTTTTAGTCCAATCCCAATTATTAACAACCTCAAAGCCAAATATTTCCTCAGCTTGTTTTTTCAATCCTTGAAAATTATGTTCAACAGCTTCCTTAGTTATCATAGGTCTTTCTGCATCTGGTTTTGGATCTCCTATCAATCCAGTAGCGCCTCCAACTAACAGTATTGGGTGATGTCCTGCTTTTGCTAATCTCTTAGAAATTAAGAAAGAACTATAATGTCCAATATGCATTGAATCAGCAGTAGGATCCGTTCCAATATAAAAAGTTAGTCCTCCTTCATTTAACTTATCTATTAACTCGGGACTACTAATATCTTGTATTAATCCTCTCCACTTCAACTCATCATATAATTTCATTTTCTTTCCTCCTCTAATTCCAAATTGTATATTTTCTTTAAATCATGCCCGTATTCTAAATATATACTCTCAACATCCTTTGATGTAGCAAAACTTTTATCAATACCTAAAAGTTCCAAAGTCTTATAAACGGCATCTTCCGATGGTCCTTCAATTTCCAAATAAGTCGGAATTAAAGGCCAATAATCAATATCTATTTCAACACCATTTAAAATATATTGACACCTTCTATTTTCCTGATAACCCTTAGGTTGATAACCTAATTCTCTTAATATCATATTACATTTTTCAAAATCATCCACAGCTATTTCTAATTCTTGAGTCCCATCAATCTCACTTGAGACAAGATTCTTGATAGTTAAAGTAGTCTTAGTACCATTAGTCCGAAGTCTAATCCATTTACTATCTACCCTAGGAATAAAATCATAAACATACCTCTTTTGTAATAAATCCCACTGTAACTCAGCTTTCAACTCAGCAAGCTTACTCTTAACTGCATCTACATCAATTTCCAATACCCTAACTTCGTATTCAGTATGCATAAAACTAACCTCCAATATACAAAAAAGATGCTCCCCAATAAGGACGAACATCTCGTGGTACCACCTTAATTCGTAAGTATTACTTACCTCATCATCTTAACGCGATTAACGTTTTTTCTCAAAATACTGTAATTTCAAAATTAATTTCTCTCAGTTTTCACCAACCACTAAGTCTCTTAAATAAAATTAATTTCTACTAGTTTATTTATCACTGAAAATTAAAAATATTATATTCAAAAATAATCTTTTTGTAAATAGAAAAAACTAAATAGTATAAATTTACTTATTTTCTAATTTTTTCAACACTTCATTAGTAACATCGATAGCTTTTAATCTAACATCTTCTGCTATATTTTTAACATATGGAGTACCTTTTTCTACAGACAAATCAACTAATTCCTGAGCTTTTTCTTTTAATTGAATAGTCTTTTTCTTAGCAATATCTAAAGCTTTTTCGCGGTCTAAATCTTCAAGCTCAGCTTTTAAATCATCAACTTTATTTAAAAAAGTTGCTTTTACTTCTTCTACATCAATTGCCTTTACTTTTTCAACTAATTCTTCAAGCTTCTTCTTTAATTCTTTTCTATTTTCACTACCGTTTTTAGGCGAAAACAGCATCCCAAGACCAACGCCAATAGCAGCACCTACAGCAAACGTACCTAATCTAGATTTTTTTTTCTCACTCATTTTAATCATTCTCCTCATTATAATTTTTACTTTTTTTCTTTAACAATCTTTCAATCAAAGTATTAAATGCTCCCAAAACCGTATTACCAATACTAACAATACCATCTGAAGTCCTATCAATAATTGAAAATGCCGTATTGAGAGAATTAACCTTTTCATCGATATTATCAACAACCTTATCTACCTTGTCAAGAATACCAATTAATTTTATGCCTAATACTATAAGAATTATTAATAAAATTATTCCACAAGTATAAAGGCACATTGGTAAAAAGACATCAACATACTCAGCCATAAAAAATACCTCCTATTTATCTTCATCATACATAGAATCTATTAAATCAAATAAATTATCATCGTTTTCAACATCAATATCTGTTCTCTGTCTAGGTACATCCGATGATACTTTTTCTTCAGAGAGCTTATCTAACTTACGATCTGTTATAGAGAATAGTTCGGGACCCGCATCAACAGTATTATCCAATCTTCTTCCCGTTGCTTTTTCTTTACTTGCATCACGATAATCCACATTATACTCAAGTCCTAAATCATTAAAATACTCAATGGCATCTCCCATAGTAACTTCTTTAATCGCAGGTTTATCATTATCTCTCGTTAAATCTACTAATAAATTGTCATCGTCTTCAGACTCTACTTCGACATTATCTAACTTATCATCATTATTATCTTCAATCACTTCTTTTTTATGACCATAAGCTTTGTCTCTAATATCATCAAAATTAACTTTTTCTCTAGTATAACTAGAGTTCCTTTTTTCTTTCACATCTTCCTTACGATAGTTTTTATCTAAAACACCATAAATAGGGGATATTATGGGAGATGGTCTAAAAACTGGTTTTTCTTCCCTTTTTTCATATGCCTTTCCATATTCTTGAACTAAATTCTGATTAGAGACATCTATACCATAAGGTGCTTTTTCTCTTTCTTCTTTTTGATAGAAAATACTACTATTACTCTCCGACTGTTTAACTGGTATCTCAATAACCTCTTTAGTATCAGTAATTACCTCAGTATCAACCTTAAAATCGTTATCATCCATTATCTTGAAATCAACAGTTTTGTTTTCTCTTAATTCAACACTTGAGACATCCAAAGAACTCTGATTAACCTCTTCAATCTTTTCAGCAACAAAGTCCTTCCTATCTTCTTTATTTTCTACTTTAGGTTTAGAGAGAATAATTCTTTTAGCAATAGGTTTCTCAGTTTCTTCTTTTTTCTTAACTTTTTTATCTTCCTTATCTACCTCAACATATTCTACTTCGAATAAAGCATTTTTTATTCTTTCTACAATACCCATGAGCCCACCTCTTTTATTACTCATCACCTAAATCTATTTCTTCCTCATCAATAGACTTTGAATATTTTTTATCTTCATATTTTTCTACAACATCTAAAAAATTATCATTAGAAGAATCGGTATCAAACAAATTGAAACTTTCTTCTTTAAAATTCAATATATTCTCGCCAATTAAACTTTCCAAAACCTTATCATTAAAAGTAACAGATCGAAGTAAATAGCACATATTATCAACAGCAAACACCAAGTCATCTTCAGAAACATAAGCTTCCATCTTAGCATAATTAAACATAAAGTTTACTATATAATTACCATCACTTTGCTTATCAACTTGGATATAACCATCTTTTTTATTAATCTTAAGTTTTCTAGAATAGTGTGATGTATCATTTTCCTGATATTTGTTATCAACACCATGGTAATAGCTTATAGCATCAACATACAAAAAATATTTATTTCCATATCTATCAACAAACTTCGCATTATATTCATCTTTATTTAGCAATTTTAAACCCTTAGGTACATAATATTTATATCCCTCAAAATAGACATTATATAATTTAGAATCTTCTGACAATATGGTTTTAATATTACTACCAACATCAACACTACTCAAAGTAGCAACACTACATCCTGTCATAAACAGGAGCACAGCAGAGAGTAAAACAATTAATCTTTTCATATTTCACCTACTCTTATTACATTATATCAAAATTTCCACAAATGTAAAAATAAAATACTATTATTTACATTTTTTTATCGCAGATACAAAATAAATTGGCATACCAAGAGAAGAAAATTTATCCTCATACTCTGTTGTGATCAAATCAACATCGCCTCTAGCATGCAAATCAAATGATATATCTTTCAAAACATATCCATGACTAGACAAACTCATTAATGAATAGACATATAAATCCTGATTATCTGTTTTCATTTCTATTTCATAATCTTTTTTAAAAATTAAATCATACTTTGACAAAAACAATTCACTAGTTAATCTTCTCATATGATGTCTTACTTTTGGCCAAGGATCAGAGAAATTTAAATAAATTTTATCAATTTCCTTATCAAAAATCTCACATATATTGATTGCATCCAATCTAACTATAAATAAATTTTTTAAATCACTAGGAATCTTAGGCAGCCCCCTAGCTAAAACACTATCAAACTTCTCCAATCCTATAAAATTTATATCCGGATACCTAATCGCATTATCAATTATAAATTTTCCTTTTCCCATACCAATTTCAAGAAAAATTGGATTATTATTGTTAAAAAGTGTAGCCCATTTACCCTTATATTTAATAGGATCTTTTATTAAATAAGAAGAACTATCTAAGATTTCTCCTTTATTCTTTATATTTCTTAAGCGCATATTCTCACCCGTAGATTATTTTAACACATATTATCACTATTTTACATATAATATAAAGAAAGCAAGGGATATACATGAATCAATCACCTTATACATATATACCACCAATAATACCAAATAATGTTAACCAGCAACTAGCAAATATAAGTAAAGAACTTCACGAAATAAATGAAAAATTAAATACACTAATTAATAAAAACCAAATCTATCATACAGAAAATGATGATAATCTATATATGCTATGAACACAAAAGTGTTCTTTTTTTGTCTATCAGAAGCATTACTATGGTATACTAAGAATATCAGAAAGTGAGGAGCTAATATGTTAAAACTAAAAAAATTAGAAAAAGATGTATTTGATAACTTTGTATTAAACCACCCTACTAAGTCACATTTTCTTCAGTCTGCCGAATGGGGAGAATTTTGTAAAGTCGAAAAACATTTAACACCATACTACTTAGGGTTAGTTAATGACGATGATAAGATAGAAGCAACTGTCTTATTATTACAAAAGCACTTACCATTTAATTTAAGCTATTTTTATGCTCCTCGAGGATTTGTTTTAGACTACACTAATAAAGAGCTTTTTAAAACAATGACAAAAAAAGTAATAGAATTTGCCAAAAAGAAAAAAGCCATTTTTATAAAAATTGATCCAGATATAATATTTAGGTCATATAATTATTTAAGTGAAGAAAATAAATTAGAAGTAAATGGTAATGATTTATACAATTACTTTAAAGAAGTTGGTTGGAAACATCTAGGTTTTACAAAGAACTTTGAAACAATGCAACCAAGATATACCTTTAGGATTAACTTAAATCAATCATTAGAAGATATAGAAAATCACTTTTCTAAAACAACAAAACAAAGAATTGCCAAATCACAAAAATTAGAAACAGAAGTAAAAATTGGCACTGAATCTGATTTAGACGACTTTTACAATTTAATGATGCTTACTGAAAATAGAAAGGATTTTGTTTCATATAATAAAGAATATTATAATACCTTATATGAAATATTTAATGGCAATAAAAATACAAAAGCAGTTTTATTTTTAGGTAAAATAGACTTCAAAAAAACACTTAATACTCTTGATAACAATTTAAAAAATATAAACAATCAAATATCTATAATGCCAATTGACAATTTAAGCAAAAGTGCAAAAAACAAATTAAATGAGCTACAAAAACAAAGAGAAAATATAAAAAACGATATAGAAAAATATACACAATATCAAAAAAAATATGGGAACAAATTAACATTATCAGCCCATATGATAATTATATATGGTAATAAAGCCTGGGTTCTATATGCCGGCAACCATAATGATCTTTCTGAATCTTATGTCAACTATAATACTTACTTTGAACATATAAAATACTGTAAAGATAATGAGATTAAAATATATGACCAATTTGGAACAATAGGTGACTTATCTAATGACAATCCAAGATTAGGTCTACATGAATTTAAAAAGAAATTTGGTGGAGATTATGTGGAATTTTTAGGTGAATGGGATTACATTATAAATAAACCTTTATATTTCTTCTTTACAAAACTAGTTCCACTCTATAGAAATATAATTAGAAAAAGAAGCAAAAAGGAGATAAAACATGAAGTTAACAAGACTAACTGAAAAAGAATTCAAAATTTATGCTGACAAACATCCTTTAATTACATTTCATCAAACAAAGGAATGGGCAGACCTTAAGAAAAAAAACGGGTGGGAATCATATTACCTCGGAATAAAAAATGAAAAAGATAAGCTTCAAGCAGCAGCGCTCATTTTAGCTAAGAAAATCCCATTACTTCACAAAAAAATTTTTTATTCGCCCCGAGGATTACTGATTGACTATAATGACAAAGAATTACTAGAAGAATTTACAAATGAACTAAAAATTTTTATAAAGAAGGAGAATGGATTCTTATTAAAAATAGATCCCTATCTTGAATACCAAGAACGAGATAACAACGGAAATATAGTAGAACAAGGAAATAATAATAAGAAAGCTTTCAATAATTTAATTGATTCTGGATACAAACATTTTGGCTTTAACGTCATGCAAGATACGCTGCAACCAAGATGGATGCATGTAATTGAAATAGATGAAAAAACAGAAGAAGAAGTCCAAAAAGAAATGGAATCAAAAACAAGACAAATTCTTCGTAAAAACGAAAAATCAAGTATAACAACAAGAGAAATATCTAGAGATGAAATAAAAATATTTAAATCAATCATGGAACATACTTCAGATAGAAGAGAATTTATAGATAGACCATTAACCTACTATGAAAGTATGTGGGATTCTCTACATGACTCTGGAATATTAAAAATAATAATAGCAGAAATCGATTTTGATCAATATGCCAAAAATACAAAAAGCGAAATAGAACTCTTTGAAAAAGCCTTAAAAGATAGAATTTATAAACACAATAATAATCTATTAAAAATGAACGAAAATAAATACAGCTCTAGTAACATACAAGATCAAGAATCTATAGATAGATTAAATAAGCAGCTAGAAAAGATTGAGGAATACAAGACAAAATATGGAAATAAAAAAACATTAGGAGGAATATTATTCCTAATATATGGAAATGAAGTATTATCCCTATATGGAGGAACAGATGATAATCTAATGCAATTTCAATCTGCTTATACAGTTCACTATGCTGGAATAAAATACGCAATAGAAAATGGCTATAAAAGATATAACTTCTATGGAATTACCGGTGATTTCACCAAGGATAATCCGCTATATGGGCTATTCCTATTCAAAAAAAGCTTTGGGGGACATGTAGTCGAGCTTTTAGGGGAATTTGACTTAATAATATCGCCATTCTGGTATCACACATACAATATGGCATTCAAAACATACCATACACTAAAACAAATAAAAAAGAAATTTAGTAAAAGCAAATAAAAATTCGACTAATCATCGAATTTTTATTATTAAATAATATCATTTTATCAGTTTACGAATTTTTAATAAAACTCTTTTTAAATATTTATCCCCAAATATTCTATCTATAACCTTACTTTTATTAGAATAAATTACATATATTAACATACCGATAATAGCATATACAATTACAATAATTAAAGAAATCATCCTATTAGTATACTCGACGGTAACAAGGCTTTTTATTCCTATCAAAACCATTGTCATTAATACACTACCACATAAAATATCAAAACAATTTCTAAGTAAATTTTCAAAATATATTCTTTTCTTAAAAAGAAATAAAAAACAAATGACTATTGAAAATATATAACCAAATAACGTTGCCGTTATAGAACCATAATATGCTGGTATCCCCTCACGATAAAAAGATGCAATTAAAGGAAAATTAAAGGAAACCTTAATAAATACTCCAACAATTAGGCTTATAATCAACCACTTGTAATCATTAAACAATTGAATAATAGTAACTAAAATAACAAATAAACTACCAAAAAATCCAGAAAAAATAAGATATGACAACAGCCCGGGTCCAATATCACTAGTCCCATAAAAGAAAAACCAAATTGGCTTAGACAAAACAGCAATTCCCAAAGTCATAGGAACAGTAAAAAATAGGCACAAACTTATTACCCGGTTAATCTCATCACTGATTTTAGCACTCTTTTTTTCAATAAGTTCTGTAAGAGACGGAACCATACTAGTAACAATACCAGCCGATACAGCTACAATAACATAATTAAATTTAATTCGCCAAGTTGAAAGCATACTAACAATACCCTCAGCTTCAGAAATTGAATAACTGCCTATTTTCAAAAGAGCTTTAACAACAGTCAAAACATCTATGATACCATATATAGATTTAGATAAATCAATTAACACTAAAGGCAAAGCATAATAAAAAATCTTTTTAACAATAGTTCTATCACTTACAGGAACTTTTATTTCTGGTACACTTTTTCTAAACTTTCTTTTATTATTAATCAACTTTTTTATCAAATAAAAATATGAAGTTAAAGCTGCTATAGTAGCTGAAAAAACAGCAATTCCTACAGTATTAGCTAATGTTGAGGAAAAAATCTTAAGAGATAAAAAACTTCCCAATAAAATCACACAAACTCGTACTAATTGCTCTAATATCTGTGAAAAAGAAGGCGCTTCCATATATTTAAATCCCTGAAAGTAACCTCTATATACAGACAAGACAGGAACAATCAGTATAGCAGTAGAAACAACACGAATAACAAAGGCAACATCAGAAATACTATTACCACCAGTAACTTTTCCCAATACAACATAAGCAATGGTCTTTGCAAATATATTTATCAGCAAAAAAGAAACAATACTAAAAATAAAAGATATCTTTTTTGCCAAGAAAAAACTCCTATCTCTAGCATCATAATTACCAGAAGTGTTATATTCAGCAATAACTCTGCTTATAGCCAGAGGAAGCCCAGCTGACGATAATGATATAAAAAAAACATATACAGAATATGCATATCCATATAACGCACCACCCTGTACGCCAATTAAAGAATAAAATGGTACAACATAAAATAATCCTAGCAATTTTGTAACTAAAATAGCAATTATTGTAAATAAAGCCCCATTTACAAATGTATTTTTTTTCATAAGATTATCTTTTTTCATACAACACTCCACTACAAAAATTATATCATATTAATAGTAAATAATCATTGCTGAAAAACAAAATATTTGCTCCTCACTATAAACACTACATCCTACCTGATACTTAATATCCACAACATCGTTCACCTCTAAAAGAAATGAATTTATTGCTTCTTCCAAATCTGTCTCATCCTCGCAATCAAATAATTTAACTTTCATAATATCACCATAATTATGCTATAAAAAGCAAGCAACGAAAAAAGTCGATTATATGTCGACCTTTAACTATTTAACAACAATATTTACTATTTTACCTTTAATTATAATTATCTTTGCTATTTCCTTATCTCCAATATGTTTTTTTACATTATCTTCAGCTAAAGCTTTTGCTTTAATTTCATCATCAGTATCATTTACATTTATTGTTATTGTTGAACGAACTTTTCCATTTACCTGTACAGCAATTTCTTTTTCGTCTTCAACCAACATTTTTTCATCAAACATTGGATATTTTTGATTATGAATAGAATAACTATTACCTATCTTTTCCCATAATTCCTCAGTCAAATGAGGTGCAAATGGAGCAAGCATTAACAATAACTGTTCAATATAATATTTAGGTATACCACTATTTTCATATTTAACCAAGATATTTGAATATTCCATAATCTTAGACATTGATGTATTAAATTGAAATTTTTCTATATCATTTCTAATTACTTTAATAGAATTATTCAAAACTTTGTCAATCTCTAAAATACGTTTATCATCATCGCTAATCGCATCCGCTAAACGCTCTACTTTACGATAAAACTTATTTATAGCTACAATTCCATCATCTGTCCATGGACCGCCCTCAATATAGTTAAAGCCAAACATTAAGTATCCTCTT
Source organism: uncultured Erysipelotrichaceae bacterium (assembly GCA_902803685.1). The sequence goes on along the minus strand of CADCQR010000037.1, from coordinate 19,040 downwards.
AATACATCTGAACCGTATTCTTCAACAAGTGGATCTGGAGCAACAGTATTTCCTTTTGACTTAGACATCTTCTCGCCATCAGGCCCTAGTATTAATCCCTGATGAACTAATGATGTAAATGGCTCATCAAAATTCAAGTAACCCATATCTCTTAATGCTTTAGAAAAGAATCTGGCATAAAGCAAATGCATACAAGCATGTTCAACTCCACCAATATATTTATCAACAGGTAAAACCTTATTAATCAAATCACTATTAAACGCTTCCTTACTATTATGGGCATCAGGATATCTTAAAAAGTACCAGCTTGAACATACAAACGTATCTAACGTATCAGCTTCTCTCTTAGCATCACGACCACATTTTGGACACTTACAATTCATAAATGAATCGCATTTTTTCAATGGACTCTCGCCATCAGGCGTAAATTCTACATCCATAGGTAATTTAACCGGCAAATCCTCTTCAGGAACAGGAACAATACCACAATCATCACAATAAATAATTGGAATTGGCGCTCCCCAATATCTCTGGCGAGATACTAACCAATCTCTTAACTTATAATTAGTTGTTTTCTTACCAATATTATTCTTTTCAAGATATTCACACATTTTTTCAATAGCATTTTTCTTATCAAGAGAATTTAAAAATTCTGAATTTATATGCTTTCCATCACCAACAAAAGCACACTTATCTATATTACCGCCTTCAAGAACAGGAATAATTTCAAGATCAAACTTCTTAGCAAAATCATAATCTCTTTCATCATGAGCAGGAACTGCCATAATAGCACCAGTTCCATAAGTAGATAAAACATAGTCACTTATCCAAATTGGAATTTTCTTACCATTTACGGGATTAACAGCATAAGCACCTGTCCACACCCCAGTCTTTTCTTTAGTTGTACTAGTTCTCTCAATCTCACTTTGCTTACTAGCCTGAGTCTTATATTCATCTACTAATTTTTTCTGAGAAGAAGTAGTAATATCATCTACAAGCTCATGTTCCGGAGCTAATACACAGTATGTTGCTCCAAACAAAGTATCTGGTCTAGTTGTAAACACAGTAAACATCTTATCAGTGCCATCCACTTTAAAATCAACATAGGCACCCTCACTCTTTCCAATCCAATTACGTTGTAATGACTTAGTTCTTTCTGGCCAATCTAATTTATCCAAATCCTGCAACAACTCTTCAGCATAATCAGTTATTTTAAAGAACCATTGACTCATATTCTTTCTAAGAACAGCACTTCCGCATCTTTCACATTCTCCAGAAATAACCTGTTCATTAGCAAGAACTGTCTGACATTTCGGGCAAAAATTAACTGGAGCTTCTTTTTTATAAGCAAGACCATTCTCATAAAGTTTTAAAAACATCCATTCTGTCCATTTATAATAATCTTCTTTACAAGTTTTTATCTCATAATCCCAATCCCAAGAGCCACCAATTCTTCTTAACTGCTCCTCCATAGTCTCTATATTTTTATCAGTACTAATCGCTGGATGAACGCCTGTTTTTATAGCATAGTTCTCAGCTGGCAAACCAAAGGCATCAAATCCCATTGGGTGAAATACATTATAGCCGTCCATTCTCTTGAATCGAGCCCAAGTATCTGCTACACCATAATTATACCAATGGCCCAAGTGAAGCTTAGCGCCGCTAGGATAACTAAACATTTCAAGACAATACAATTTTTCTTTTTTATTATTAGGATTAAATTTATATAATCCATCATTTTCCCATTTTTTTTGCCATTTTTTTTCAGACTCAACAAAATTAATCATTAATAATCAATCCTTTCTTTTTATAAAATAAGTATACTAAATGATAACTAAAAAAGGCAGTCCCAACTAAACCAACAAAACCAATTAATATCTCCAATATAAAACTATCAGGTATATTTATCAGCGAAGCAACAATTGAAATGTCCAGTGAAGAAACAATTGAAATGATTTGTAAAAGCTGATTGTAATTTACCTTCTTTACGTCTAACTTATACACATTTATCAAATACTTTACTTCCATTGGTTGCTTAGGATTATCCTTTCCCTTAGCTATAGCTTTCTTAGTTTTTGAAACAACAAATATTTCATATATTAGCAGTACAAAGAAAAACGATACTGCAAACAAAAATAATTCATTCATAAAATCCTCCAATAAAAAAACTCGCCCAATACATAAGGACGAGTTATCGCGGTACCACCTTAATTCATGACCAAAGTCATGCAGCTTTAAAGAGATATAGGTCTTACCCATTATGTTTACTAACCTGATCAAGTTCGCTATAATTACTAACTTGTTTTCACCAACCACAAGCTCTCTATCTAGAAATTTATAGTTACTACTACCACAAACATTTCAAAAACTAAAGATATTATATTTTATTTATCTTAAATTTTCAAGAGTTTTTTATTAGACTTCACTAATATATTCCAATAGTTTCAAGAATAACGATATATATGTCTTAGATAGGCCCCTTTTCTTCATCTTACGAATCTCTATTCTCTTTTGACTTATAGAACTATTTCCAAACATTATTTTAGCAATTTCTTCTTTCATATAAGTGTCTATTTTCAAGTCTAATAATATACTATCAACATCGTCGTTGATTAATCTTACTGCATCAATTTCAATATCTTTACCCTTACAATTAATAGATAGCTGACCAATAGTAGGACAGTTTTTAACTTCAACTATAAAATCATTACCATCAATATAACTATCTACATTGATTTTATTTGAATTAAAATATACAACAACATCATCTGCTTGCTTAGTATTTCTAAACACAACCTTATAATTTCTACGATCAGGAACTATTCCACTTTTTCCATCAATAGCTCTAAATATAACAGTATAATTATTTTTCAAATAGTTATAATCTATAGACGTCTTTAAAAAATATCCCTCTCTATACAAAGAAGTAACACCATCATCTTCATATAAAGTATATGTATTAGAAACTCCAGGAAATATCTGTACCTCTAAATCAGTAGGAAGACCAGTATTATTATAATCACTTCTATTTGACAATGGTATTATCGAACCAGCATGAGCAAAAACAGGATAATCACTTTCCTTAAAGAAGGAAGTATATTTCTTATTTCCAGGAAATTTCTTCCCGGTGAAAAAGTCATACCAAATACCATCAGGAATGAAAAATCTATGAATAGTTCTGTTCATTGTATGATCTTGTTCCTCTAATATAGGGCAAACTAACATTTGAGATCCAAAATAATACTGATTCCTATATATTTCATCATCATAAGTCCACATATAATTATAGTAAAAAGGCTGAAGTACTGGCGTACCAGATTTAGTATAATTATACGCCTCAGTATATAGATAAGGTATTAACCTATGTCTTAATCTTAAATAATCGGCAGCAATAGTTTCTGTTTTTATATCCCAAAGCCAAGGTTCTCGCTTATAATAAGGCCCACGCGCCGCATGGAATCTTAAAATAGGAGAAAAAACACTCAATTGTAAATACCGCAAATAAAGCTCATCCTGTTCAATTCCTCCATGATTACCAGCAACATCATAACTCCACCAACTAACACCAATATTAGCCGCATTCAAATATTTAAAAGGCAGAACTTTTAGATTATTCCAACTAGGTTCGCTTAATCCTCCGTACAAAACAGGATACCTATGAGGAGCACAAATACTACTACGAGCAAGAATCATTGCTCTTTGATTTGGTGAACGTCTTCTGTCTAAATACATGTAATGATTTAAAATCCATAACTTAGAAAGATCATTATCCGCCTTACTATCATTCCAAAAAAAATCTACACCAAGTTTTTCCAAAGGATGTAAAAACACCTTAAATAACACATCTAAAAACTTAGGATTTAAAGGGTCAAATGTAATAACCTTTGAATTAAGAATTTCCAAATATTCACTAGCTGGCTTATAATAAGCTTCATGAGGATAAAATCCACCCATAGGATCTACAATCAAACCGACTCTTATACCTTTATTATGCAAGTTTTCTATCATTTTATCTGGCTGATTAAATAAGATATTATTAAATGTATAACCAACTTTTAAATTAGTAAACTCTCCAACATTACGATAATGCCAATCATGATCGAATAGCATAACAGATAATGGAATCTTTTTTCTTTCAAATTTCTTTATTAAATCATCTAGACTGGCTTGATCATATACTATATTTCTACTCCACCAATTACCAAGTGCATATCTAGGAATCAAAGCAGGGGAACCAGTAATTTTAAAATAGTCAAATAACGCTTGTTTAAAATCCCTATCATACATGAATACATATATATCATAGTGATTTTCTGGAGCTTCAATTAAAGTTCCATCCTGTACAATAATTCTACTTTTGCTGTCATCGAAAGAAGCAAAACCATCTAATGAAAACAAACCTCTCTGCAAACCCTTATCAATAGGAAAATCATCAGCAACATAGTTTCCACCCATATTTCTAGGTTCAGGATGTCCATAGTACCAATCTTTTTGTCTATCAGCTTCTCTTGACTTTAAAGTTATTTTTAAATTTTTAGCAGACGCTATAGCGCCGCTACTAAAAGGTTGCCCTTTGGCATAAGACAAAACAAAATACTTGGTTGTTATCTGTAAAAAATTATTATCTTCCTGCACTGCAAAATCTACCATACCAAAATTTCTTTTTCTTACTAATTGTGTTGGATTATCAATGAATTGACTATTCGGAGAAAATTCCAGCCTAACACATCTTTCAGTAATGACAGATATTCTATAATTAGAGCCACAAAAAACACATTTTTCATTACATTTACCCTGTTGAGTATCAACCTCAAATTGTTTTCCTAACGGATACATTTAAACACCCTCTTATTCTAATAACATATTATCACAATAAAATTAATTAGTCATCTAAAAACATAGCATAATATTTTTCATACGGCATATTGTTATCATGAATATATGTAGCTATTTTTACACCTACATACCTATAATGCCAAGGCTCAGAATTAAATCCTGTTATAGAAATATACTTCTCAGGAAATCTTAATATAAAGCCATATTTATGGGCATTTTCTTGCATCCAACTATATTCCTTGCTTCTACCAAAAACATTAGATGATGTACTACCCACATCAAACCCTAGTCCAGTCTGATGCTCAGAAAACCCTGGTTTAGCAACATATTTATCTACATAATCACTCCCATAAGAACCTCTATAAAAATTACACAACTCTTCTTGCATCTTATAACTTCTATATGCAGAATTAATAACAATTCCATAGCCTTCATTTTTAGCAGACTCAAACATATTCTTAAAAGCATCATAAGCTTCCTTATTAGCTTTCATCTCATTATTAGAAGCATACGGTTGCTCTAGATTAACTAAATTATCTGGAACAAAGTTTTCATCAAGCATTCTATGCTTATTAACTAACATATTAGTATTAAAACTTTCAACTTTTTTATACTCAACATAATCCTCTTTATCTAAATCCATATTGACAATAAGAACAGTATTTTCATCATCTTCCCCAGTTTCATCTGAATATGCAACATATCTATCGTAATATTTTAATTTGGCATAACTAATGGAAAAAAATTCTTCTAAATACCTAACCTTATCCCGCTTAGAAAAAGCAACAACATCCTCGTAGTTACCATGTTCTAAAATCATATTGATATTGTTAGTAGAATATTTCTTATCTAAAAAAGTATTAATTATTTTTATGAAATTATTATAATTATAATAATTAATATCCTGATACTTATCAATATACTCGTCCCTAAAATCTACACTCGAAAAAGCTGCGTCTAGAGTCTTATTTTCCCCTACATTAACTACATAACTTTTCAGATTATGAAAAAGAACATAATTACTTGACTGCCTACTATAGCCTAATTTTATAATAGTATGAAGTTCATGTGAATAAATTAAGAATACAGTCAAAGCAACAAAAAAAATAATACCAAAAATTTTTAAAAATTTTTTTGACTGATTTTTTAATCTAATTCTTGCTATTCTTCTCATACAACTTCACCTACTATATAAAGTATAACATTTAGTTTGTTGCTTTTAAATATTTTTAATGATATAATTTAGTCGTTTTTACGGTAATAAACAGGAGAAATACGATGAATGATTTTAAATATAGTGATTCTAATAAAAGATATCACACACTAAACTATTACTACAAAAAAAAATTTGGGTGCAAAGTATTTAAAGTAAGCCTTAATGGAGGCTTCACATGTCCAAATATTGATGGAACCGTAGGATACGGTGGATGTATATACTGCTCTAAAATGGGAAGCGGAGAATTTGCAGGAAATAAAAATGATAGTATAGAAGAACAATTTAGAAAAGTAAAAAATATGATGTTAAAAAAGTGGCCAACAGCAAAATATATAGCATATTTTCAAGCTAGAACAAATACATATGCCCCAGTAAAAGTATTAAAAGAGATGTATGAAGCAGCTTTAAAGCAAGAAAATGTTATAGGTATTAACATTTCTACCCGTCCGGATGCTATATCCGATGAATGTCTTGATTACCTATCAGAACTAAACAAAAAAACGAACTTAATAATAGAGCTAGGATTACAAACAACAAAACCAGAAACTACAAAATTAATTAATAGATGTCATACGCTCGAATGCTTTGAAAATATGGTAAAAAGACTAAGAAAACACAAAATAGATGTTGTAGTTCACATTATTAATGGACTACCATATGAAACAAAAGAGGACATGCTCAACACAATCAAATACTTAAACACATTAGATATACAAGGAATAAAAATCCATATGCTAAGTATATGTAAAGATACCCCACTACAAAAATTATTTGAAAATAAGCCATTTCATATTTTAACAAAAGAAGAATACATTGATATTGTTATAAATCAACTAGAATTATTAAGAGAAGAAATAGTAATACACAGAATAACAGGAGATCCAAAAATTGAAGATTTAATTGAACCACAATGGTTAATAAAAAAATTTTGTGTTTTAAATGATATTGATAAAGAAATGAAAAAGCGAAATACCTTTCAAGGTGCAAAACTATGAATTTAATAATTGTTTACTCCATAATAATCAACATAACGGCTATATTATTAATGAAATACGATAAGTTTGCTGCCATAAATAAAAAACATAGAATTAGTGAAAAAACATTAATAAGCATATCATTTCTAGGTGGTGCAATTGGAATTATTTTAAGTATGTACTCCTTTCATCACAAAAATAGAAAAATAAAATTTCTAATACTAACTCCAATATCACTACTACTACATATACTTATAATATTTATTATATTGAAATAAAAAATTCAGAAATTACATCTGAATTTTTATTTATCTGTATTATGATTAATTGACTCCTTAATAACAGTACCAGCTGTTACTAAATTCTGCAAGTCACTAGGAACAATAATCTTAGTAGCTGTACCATTAGCAACATTAACCATTGCTTCATAGCTTTTTAATTTAAGAACAGCATCATCAAGCTTAGCTTCTTTTAATAAGCGCAATCCCTCGGCATTAGCTTGTTGAATTTTAATAATGGCTTCTGCTTCACCCTCAGCCTCCCTAATTTTTGCCTCACGTTTAGCATCAGCTCTTAATATAGTACTTTCTTTTTCTCCCTCCGCAGTTAAAATAGCAGCTTTCTTTTCACCTTCAGCTCTAAGAATTGCTTCACGTCTTTCACGTTCTGCACGCATTTGTTTTTCCATTGCTTCTTGAATATCTCTTGGAGGTAAAATGTTTTTAACTTCTACACGATTAACTTTAATTCCCCACGGATCAGTAGCATCATCAAGAATACTTCTCATCTTAGTATTAATAACATCTCTTGAAGTTAAAGTTTCATCTAACTCTAACTCACCGATAATATTACGTAATGTTGTTGCTGTCAAATTTTCAATAGCATTAACAGGGTTTTCAACACCATAAGTATACATTTTAGGATCAGTTATCTGAAAATATACAACCGTATCAATGTGCATAGTAACATTATCCTTTGTAATAACTGGTTGAGGTGCAAAATCCTTAACAATTTCCTTTAAACTTACCTGATTAGCAACTCTTTCAAAAAATGGAATAACATAATTTAAACCCGTTTGCATAGTCCTATGATATGCACCAAGTCTTTCAACAACATAAGCTTTAGATTGAGAAATAATCTTAATCCCAGAGATTCCAATCAAAATGATAATAATAATTAATATTAAACCAAACCGCATATTACTTATCCTCCTTTTTTACGATGAGTTTAACTCCATCAATTTTTTCTACAAGAATATCTTCTCCAACTTCAAGAGTTTCATTGCTAATGGCAGCCCAAACAGTACCCATAACCTTTACTTCTCCTTTTTCTTTTGGAGTAATTTTCTTAATAACTTCCCCGCTTTGACCAATATAGCGATCGGAGTTAGTGGGAATTACCTTTTTAATTTTTAACTTATTAACTATTGGTTTAGTTAAAACTAAGCTTAGCAAACTAACAATAATAAACACTAAAGTTTGTACTATGACAGAATCAACATAAATAGATACAAACAGTGATATTAAAGCACCACAAGCAAACCACAGCGTTACTAAGTTAATTGTAACAAACTCAATAAAAATCAAAACAAGAAACAATAAGCCCCACAATATAGTCATAGCCATCACCTCTTAGTCATATATTACCACAAACATCAAATTTTTTCAATAATAGACAAATATAATCTTGAATAGACTATATATTTGTAATATAATCATAATAGAATAGGAGTCAGATTATGAGTAAAATAACAGTAAAAAAATTAAAGGTAATTTCATTAACTTTAATGTGCTGGAGTTTATTACTAATCAGTAGCGGTATTGCAATGTGTACAAAAAATACCGTTACAACAAAATATACATATTCTATTAATATAACAAAAAACAAAATTGCTGAATCAAAGACAAATATAATCAAATTAAAAGAAATGAAATTGGAAATAAACACACCACTAAGTGTAGACATAAAAGATTATATTGAAGATATAAATAACATAGAGGAAGATGTGTTAAACTCTTTAAAATTAGACACATCAAATGTAAAAACTTCAGAAGCAGGAACATATACATATACCATTAGTTATAAAAAGAAAAAATATAATGGTGTCTTCATTATTACAGAAAAAAAATTACCAAAAGTAACTATAACACTAAAAAATCTAACAATAAAAAAAGACAGCACTTTAGACACAAAAATAAGCTCATATATAGAAGAAACCCTAAGCGAAGAAATAATAAATAATATAACATTAGATTTAAGCAAAGTAAAAACAAACATAGCCGGAACATATCAATACACAGTAACCTATAATAACAAACTATACACAGCAAACATTGAAATATACGAACCGAAAGCTCCAACTATAATTACACCAAATACGGTAGAAGAAGATAGCGCAAACAAAGTACAAGATAATAAAACTTCTCCAGAAGAAAATACAGTAAGCGATTCAAAAACAGAGTAAACAAAAAGAGGTATTTCCTCTTTTTTGTTTAAGATAATCCCACTATATTTCCATCAACATAATCTATTTTTTCATAATTTGGAGTCCTAGAAAGTCCAGGCATAGTCATTATAGCCCCCAAATATACAGTTATAAACTCTGCACCATTAAATAACTCTGCATCCCTTACAACTATAGAAAAATCATCAGGAGCGCCAACTAACTTGGGATTATCGGAAAAAGAATACTGTGTTTTAGCAATACATATAGGATAACTACCAAACCCTTTTTTCTCAAATTCCTTTAGCTTCATCATAGCAGAGTCCTCTACAGTTATTTGATTAGCATGATAAATTTTGCGACCAATTGCTTCGATTTTCTCAATCAATGATAAATCATCATTATAAAGATATTTAAAACTACTCTCTTTTTCACAAGTGTTAATAACTATATTAGCTAATTCCAAAGCTCCTCTTCCACCATCTAAATATGCTGTAGAAACAGTAAATGGAACTCCAATATCTTTACAATAAGAACTTACTTTGTCAATTTCTTTATCTAAATCTGTACTAAATTTATTCAAACAAACAACTACATTAACACCATATAATTGTAAATTTTCAACGTGTCTTTTCAAATTGGCTAAACCTTTAATTAACGCTTCTATATTGTCAATAAAAATATCTTCTTTAGAAACTCCTCCATGATACTTCAAAGCCTTTATTGTTGCTACTAAAACTACAGTATCTGGCTTTAACCCTGTCTTACGACATTTAATATCTAAGAACTTTTCAGCACCTAAATCAGCACCAAATCCAGCTTCTGTAACCACATAATCAGCAATATTTAAAGCAGTTTTAGTTGCTACAACACTATTACAACCATGAGCTATATTTGCAAACGGTCCACCATGTATTATCGCAGGAGTTCCTTCGAGCGTTTGAACCAAATTAGGTTTAAACGCATCTTTCAGAAGCACAGTCAATGAGCCCTCAATTCCTAACTCTTTAGCATAAATAAAATCACCTTTACTATTAGTTCCAATAACAATATTACCTAGCCTTCTCCTTAAATCTTCAATAGAGGTTGATAAGCAAAAAAGCGCCATTATCTCACTAGCAGCAGTTATTGAAAATGATTCAGTCCTATCACCTAAATTAACATTTCTTAGGGCCCTGTCATTACAATCTAAACACCTATGAAATCTTACAGTTTGAATATCAAGCTTATTTCCAAAATAGATATGATTGTCAATAGCAGAACAAAGCAAATTATTTGCAGAAGTTATAGCGTGAAAGTCACCAGTAAAATGAAGGTTTATATCTTCCATAGGAACAACTTGGCTATAACCACCACCGGTTGCACCACCTTTCATTCCAAAAACAGGACCCATAGATGGTTGCCTTAAAGCAACTACAACATTCTTTTTTAAATTCTTCAAAGCATCTGCCAATCCAATACTAACAGTTGTTTTTCCTTCCCCTAATGGAGTTGGAGAAATAGCTGTTACAAGTATTAATTTTCCTAGTTTTCCAGAAGTAGTAACATCCTTATCAATCTTACATTTATACTTTCCATACAACATTAAATCATCTTCATTAAATCCTAAATCAGAAGCCACGTCTCTTATATCTTTCTTTTTACATTCTCTTGCAATCTCTATATCGTTCATATAAGTCACCTCTACAAAATTATATCATGAAAAACTTATAAAGTTGTCATTTGATAAATAATAATAAATAAAAAGATTAATTTATACTAAGAAAATAACAATATTTATACAAAAATAATCAAGAATAGTCAAAAACACTAATTTTACAACATAAAATATACCTGTTATTATTTAAAACATTAAGAAAAAAGGAGGGATCTGATGAAAAAATTTTTATTTTTCTTAATAATAATACTAACAGCCATCATAAATAATACACTGAATGTATACGCAGAAGAAACAAAATTTTATGAAGGTGACACAATTGCAGGCATATACTTTAACAAAATGCCAGGTACTCAACGTACAACAATTTATTATCAACAGGCAAGATTCTTTAGAGATACAAACACTAATTACTTTGCCTATTGTATAGAACCAGAAGAATTTTTCAATGCATCATCTACATATACTCTAACCAATAGAGCTCCAAACCTTACAGAAGAACAACAAAAAAGAATTAGTGCTTTAGCTTATTTTGGGTATCAATATTCTAACCATTACTATATAGAATGGTATCCTGTAACACAATATCTAATTTGGAAAACTGCTGATCCACAAGGAATATATTATTTTACTAATGGATTAAACGGTCCCAAAATAGAGCCATATACAACTCAAATTAATGAATTAAATTCCTTAGTAGATAATTATTTCACAAAACCTGATATAAAAAATATTCAGCATATTGAAGCTAACAAAAAAATTGAACTTCATGATAAAAACAAAGTCCTAAATAACTATACAACATCACTAGGAAAAATAGAAAATAATACACTAATAATTGAAAATCTAGAAGAAGGAGAATATACAGTAAACTTAACACGAAAAGCAAATATCTTTAAAAACAATACAAAATATTATCAAGCACCTAATACTCAAAACTTAGTAATGAGAGGCAATCTTGATGATATTACCAATAGTATTAAATTAAATGTTTTAAAAACATCCATAACTATTAAAAAAGTGAACTCTAAAACAAAACTATCTACCAGGATAGGAGATGCTTCTGTTGAAAATACTACTTATGGTTTATATGGAGCAACAGATGAATTAATTAATACAATAAAAATTAACAAAAATGGCTATGGAACTATTGAAGATATACCTTTTGGCAAATACAAAATTAAAGAAATAAGCCCTGGAGAAGGATACCTACTTGACGAAAAAGAATATGAAGTTAACATAAATGAAAACAATTCAAAAGTAGAGCTTCAACTCGAAGATGATATAATAGAAAATATGATTACAATTCACAAAACATATGGAGAAAGCACCTTTACTGATGAAGGTAACGTTACCTTCGAAATATACGATAAGGATAACAATATTATAAAGAGCATAACAACCGATTCAAACGGATATGCAACATTTAATCTAAGCTATGGAACCTATACACTAAAACAAATTAATTCCATAGAAGGATATGAAAAAATAGAACCAATTAAAATTATAGTTAAAGATAATGAAGAACAAATAATAGAACTTAAAGACTATAAAATAAAAGTTCCTAATACATCCACACATTCTTCTTTGTTAAAATATATTTTTAAATACGCCTATTTACTACTATGCTAAAAAAAATAACAAAAATATTAATCATACTTATATTTTTTCAGATTAGCTGTTTCATAATTTATACAAAAGAAGCAACAACAATTACCATAGAAAATAATCAACAGAAAAAGCAAAGCGAAAAAATAGAAAAAACAGAAATAAGTAATGACATTGGAACTGAAGAAAAGAAAATAGGGCAAATAATCATAGAGAAAATAAACTTAAACAAAGAATTATACGAAATAACTAGTAAAAAAAACAATATTGAAGAAAACGTTACTATTTTACCAGGTAGCATCGAGCCATCAGAAAATGATAGTATTATGTTCATTGCCGCACATTCAGGAACAGGGAATATAGCATTTTTTAAGGACTTAGATAAAATTCAACTTGGAGATATAATACACTTAGAGTATAAGGGAAAAAAATATATTTATTCTGTAAACAATATATGGGAATCAAATAAAGATGGAGATATTGAGGTTACTAAATCCAAAAACAAACAACTAATACTTACAACATGTAGTCCAAAACATAAGAACAAACAACTTATTATTAGCTGCGATATTATTAATTAAAAAAGCTGCTTATCGCCAGCTTTTTTATATTAACTATTTATTTGATAATATTGCATAAGCCTTTTCTAGTTGCGTATCCTCGCACTTTTCAGCATCAATATCAATATCAACATCTGGAGTAACACCTTCACCATCTACTGACCTTCCACTAGAAGTAAGCCACTTTTCTACCGTCAATTTGTAACTAGAACCATTTGGCAAAGTAATAGCCTTTTGAACCGTACCTTTTCCATATGTAATCTTACCAACAACAGTTACATCTTTATAATTATCCATAAAACAAGATGTCAATAACTCGGAAGCCGAAGCGCTAGCTTCATTAACTAAAATTACTATTGGATAATTTCTCTTTTCTGCTGTCTTAGCCTTATACTTAGAAACACCCGACTCATTAGACAGTTGATATAGCGTAGTTCCCTTCTGAAAGAAGAAATCAAGAATATCTCCAGCAACAGACAAATGTCCACCAGTATTATCACGCACATCAATAATTAGTGAATCTATTTTCTTCTTTTCTAAACTTTCTAATTCTTTGTGAAACTGTTCACTAGTATTACTAGCAAAAACATCTATTTTAATATAACCAATTTTTTTATCATTTTCTTGGCTCACCATTGAATGAACAGACTTTAACTCAATCATATCTAATTTCAAAGTGAACTTCAACTTTTGGCCATTTCTATCAACGGTAATATCAAATTTACTATCCCCCTGTTTTAAAATAATATCAGCTAACTCAGTAGCGGTTAAATTAGTAACATCAATATCTCCAACAGCAATTATAACATCTTTAACTTTAATACCTGCTTTTTCAGCAGGAGAATCTGCATAAACTTCAACAACCTTATTTTCGCCCTTGTCCCATTGAATTGAGGCACCTATACCTTTATACTTTCCATCCATCTTACTATTGAAATCTAATGTACTCTCTTCATCATAAAAAGAAGAGTAATCATCACCTAATGACTCGAGCATTCCTGAAATAGCCGAGTTAAGCAATTTATTTTCATCTAATTTGCCATAATAATTATCTTTAATATAATTATAGTTTTTTATTATTTCACTTTCTTTACCGTCCGTTCTATACCCTAACACTGACTTCGTATACAGTGTTATAAAACATCCACAAACTATACCAAAAATCAATAACATAAATGATATTACAAATAGTTCGAAACCAGTAACAATCTTCTTACTATGAAGTATCTTACCATCTTCATCTAAATGATTATCCGCATTATGTTTTGAAAACCTAGGCTTGATTTTTTTTATCATGATTATCACTCCCAATCTATTATAATAATAACACACCAAAAATAATTTAAAAACAAAAAAAAGAGCTATCAAAAGAATTATACTAAAAGTATACATGAATCTCTTTAATAGCTTTTATTGCATATAACCATCTAAATAGTTACAGACTTCACTAGCACCATAAACATAATCGGCAACATTGCCATTTTCAAATCTTATAACAGTAGCACCATTAAATGATAACTCTGATACACTAGTTGGATTGGTGTTAGGCTCACCATCAGTAACAAAATGCTCATTAAAGGCATTACCTAAATCGCAAGTATACACACCGTAGTCTGCTGTAGAAATTCTCGACTTCAAGCTTGCGATACTATTAGTAATAAGTGCAGTATTTTCATTTTCGGAATCAGTTTTATCATAATATACTACAATATAGTTACCACCTCTATCAAAACTAGTTCCAGCTAAAATTTCAGAATATTGAAATTCAACAGTCTCAATCTCAGTTTTTTCATCTTTAGCAAAACCACCGGTCACAGCAACAGATATAAGATAAAAAACTATTAATACTACTAATACACCCAATGTTGTAAAAAATATTCTCTTCACATCATCACTAATTGTTATCTTACTTTCATCAGCATAGCTTTTTCTAATAACTTTTTTACTCTTACTAATATCTTTTTTTTCGTTGAATTCGAAACTTTTTCCTTTAGAAACTACTTTTTCATTTTTAACCTTTTTATTAGACTGCACTAAAGTGTCACTTTTATTTTCAGTTTTTTTTGTATTCTTAACACTTCCGCTATTTGCTGAACTATTTATTTTTTTCTTTGTCATCTCTACCACCTGGAAACATTATAGCATATTGAAAAATCAAGGTAAAGTTTTATTTCATGGCAGGCAAATTATAAATAGACTGTGCAATATCCACTAAATCAGTACTTGACAAAACATCGCTGACAAGGTAATATTCAATTCCATTAGAAGTCCAATTAAGTGAGTTTTCTGTCATAACGCCCAATGTATCCATTAACTGATATGGCTCTCCATTAGTTGGTATAACAGTAAATTCTTCCTCAGGATTAGCTGTTTCTTCAACTAATAAGAAAGGACTGTCACCTTCAAAAGTCATAAGGATTCTTTCTCCTCCAGCTTTCTTGATTTTTTCTTCGCTAACTAAAGTTGTTCCAGTAGGTAAAACAAGCGGATATATAGTATCTTCTAACGTCATTGTCTCTTTCACTAAATTATTATTGTCAGAAAATGTCTTCATAACATTATCTAAAGCAAAATAATCTTCGTTAAAAGATGGAGAATAATCACATTTCTTAACTTTAAATTCCATTACAGAAACTTTATCTTTATCGTAAACAGTTACCTTTTTTAATTCTAAATTCTTATCTAATATAATTTTTTGACTAGTTAAATCTTTATTATTAGGATAATTAACACTAGTAATTAAAACATTATATTTGTCTGTCGATTCTAACTTTAACTTATCATCATTATTTATATCATTAGCCAATGACTTTAACAAATAAATCTGTGAATTATTATATGGCCAATCACTTTGAAATTTAAAACTTCTATTCAATGCAGGAGTAAGAATATATACACCATCAGAATTTTTTAAAATAACTTGCGTAGAATTATTAGCTTTATTAGTAAGCAAAACCTTATAATTAGATTTTTTTTCAAAACTAACTTCTACTTGATACGTATAAACTTCATCATTATTTCTCAATACTAAATCTCCTGCTAAGTAATAAGAATCCAAATTATTTACTTTTTTAACAAAAATATTACCTATATTTCCGCTATTTCTAACATTACAAGCAGTGAGTAAAAAACACACTACTACTAAGAATATTACCCTTCTCATATTTCACCTCTAACCTAGTTAAATATATGAGATAAATTTACTTTTATTCAAAAAAAGCATCTCGAATTGAGATACCAATTTAGATGTTTTTATTTTTCGCTAATAACAACTTTAATTTTCTTAGTTTTTGAAGAGTATGAAAGCTTCAAATCATCTCCATTAACCTTTACATCCACATCATGAGTTCCAGGTCCATAATTTGTAAGATCAATATATGGATGAATAGATGAGGCCTCAACTTTATCAACAATATCTTTACTACCCTTTACAACAACAGTTACCTGTCTATCGTCCTCAGAAACAGCTTGAACCTTATATTTGGGATCCAAGTTCTCCGTAGTTACAGACAAGTTAGCAAATTCACGAGTAGTAGAATCATCTAGCTTCACAGCCACATTAAGTGTTTTGGAACTCAACTCTGTAATACCACTAGGCTTCTTTATTGTTACTTTATAATCCTTATCTTTATCTAACTTATCAACATCAACAATAACCTCAACCTGTTCAGTAGCATCAACAGCCCCTTGACTTCCATAGATAGTTACAGTACTAATATCTGGAACCAATTCTTTAATCGACTTACCAAAAGCCAAAGTTCCTTTAGGTACAACTTTTATTGGAACTGTTTTATTAGGTGAAGTAATAGTAAGTTTAGTAGTAATAGTGGCAGGAACGATTTCAACATCTACCTTCTTACCATCACCATCATAAGCAACTAATGGCACATCTTTTAGTGTAATATCACCAGCTTGCTGTTTAGCAATGCTTTCAATATCAACTAACGCCTTAACAGTAGCTATTTTCTTTAATTTATAGTTAGCACCCTTAACAATAACAGAACTACGATCCAACTCTACACCATTAACATATAACTTACTATCCAAACTATCTTTATGTAACAAATCGCTAGATAAAGATTTACTAACACTTTCTTTCTCGTATATAGTTACTGATACAGTTGAAGGATCTAACTTATAATCCAAAGACTTCATCGTTTGAGTGTATTTTAATTTCACTTTATGAACTCCTGGTTTTAATCCAGTTAAATCAACAGAAACACTCTGTGAAGGAGATTGTTTCGCTAAAAAGATATGCCTTTTTTGTCCAACTAAAGTAATATCAACATTCTCGGGAAGGCCTTCTACTACATAAGATTCTGCATTATAAATAGCAGTAACTGGTCTATCTTCTAATATTTCAGCATATTGATCAAGCATTATAGTCGTTTCTTGATCAACCACAATATAAACGATAAATGCCAAAGCCAAACTAACAATTAAAAGAGTTGACTTCTTACTTGCAAACTTATCCAACGCCTTACCATTATTTTTAAAGAATTCCATTATTTTTAGTATCATTCGTGTTATAGGAATAATCAAGATTCTATCAAAAAATGAGGCAATCAAACCAAAAATTTTTGCAAAAAATTTAATTATCTTCTTCATATATCTCTTCCTCATCTATAATATCTTCTTCAGATTCCTGCTTAGGGCGCAACTCATCAATTAACATCATTCTTACATCATCAATTGTTAAATTATATAGCATCTCACCTTTTACAGCAATTGATACTCTTCCAGTCTCTTCAGAAACAACTATACAAATAGCATCAGTTTCTTCAGCCAACCCCAAAGCAGCTCTATGTCTTGTTCCCAATCTCCTATTTAGTTTAGTACTATTACTAGTTGGAAAAACAGCACCAGCACATGTAATTCTATCTCCCTGTATTATAACACCTCCATCATGCAATGGATTGCCTTCATAAAAAATGGCAATTAGCAAATCACTACTCAAGTCGGCATAAAGTTTTTTAGCTTTATCTATATAGTTAGCCAAGCTCTGATCCCTTTCTATTACAATCAAAGCACCTATGCGCTCCTTTCGTAAATAATCTACAGCATTGACCATCTCATATACCATTCGCTCACGTTCATCAACAGTTAAAACTTTATGTCTACCCAACAACTGACTTCTTCCCAATTGTTCCAATATATTTCTTATCTCTGGCTGAAATATTACAATCAAAGCAATTGGTCCCCACTGAATTATATACTCCAAAAGAAGACCAACTGTAATCAATCCAAAGAATTCGCTTATAACGTTTAAAATAATAATGAAAATAACCCCTTTAAATAACAAAGATAATTTCAAATTATTCTTAATGTTTTTTAATATATAATAAAAGATAAACCAAACTAACGAAATATCTACTACTTCTCTGACAATATTTAATACATCATTCAACGAAATAGACACTTACATCATCTCCTAATGTTTAATTAATTCAAACGAACAGACCACCAACGCAAAGAAAAAACAATAAGCAAAATAGCACTCTATTCTCATAATATATGATAACATTTCAAGAAAAATTTAGCAACCTTGTTATAACTATTTATCTTTTTTTCTTAAACTGTGAAACACTATTATTATTTAAATCAATTTTTTTCAAAACTTTAAAGTTAGGTGTTTTCGTTTTGTTAGATACTGAATCTAATTTTAAATGTAAAAAATCCCCTACAGTCAAACTAGGCCATCCATCAGAAGAGACTAAAGAAAAACTATCGGCACTATAACAATACT
>CADCQR010000036.1 GCA_902803685.1 uncultured Erysipelotrichaceae bacterium | reverse complement strand
GGTTATAAAAAATATGATCATTTTATAGCTAGAATTTTTCTTATTAAAGGCATTATAAAAGAGTGATTAAAAATCACTCTCTATATACAATTCATTTATCAAATTTATTGTTCACCAACACTATTTGACAAAGAACCATCAATATGATATTCCAAATATTGAAAAACTTTTAATATCAATTTTTAATAATTATTAGTTTCTTGCAATTGCCCTATACATAGCATTACTTATAATGCTTCTTTATCACAAATTCTTTAATAAAACTTTAAACTGTTATATACTATTTTAACTAGCGCCTTTAACTTCGTATGAATCCGTAGCTATAAAAAACGCCTCTTTATCAATGATTTTAACACCTTCTGTTACTTTGTAGTAATCTCTTGACGGGACAATCGCCAAAATTACACTTTTCTTTTTTTCTAAGTATCCACCTTTAACTTCAAAGCAGGTAATATCATGCCCTAATACTTCTATAATATATTTTGTAATGGCATCCTCTTCACTTGTTATAATGTAAAATGCTTTATTTTTAGAAATTCCTAAGATTATTTTATCCATTACTATGTTATTCAAATACAAAAATATTATTGCATACATAGCTTTCGTAGCTCCAAAAAGATATGCTGATAAAGATATAATGGTAATACTTATTATGAAGGAAGTTTTGGATATAGCTATATTAAGCTTATCATAAAGAATCTGACTAATTACACTAAAACCTCCAGAATTATACCCCTGCTTATATATAAGACCGTTAGCAAAGCCACTAATAACACCTGCAAATATTATAACTATGAGCATATCAGCCTTAGAAAAAATAATTTTATTTGTTAAAAGCTCTGTTAACTTTACTAATAATGGGTAAGCAAAGCTTGCATATATCGTTACCATGGACTTTTCTTTACCTAGAAAAAGCATTGATAAAATAAAGCAGATTGTACTTAATATAAATATCATAAGTGTTCTGTCGATATTAAATATATATTTTGTAATAATTGCTGCTCCACCTGTACCACCAGATACTATATTTAGTGGTGATAAAAAAACATTATATATCACTGCTGAAATAGTTAAAGCTATAGTAACAATAATATAATCTTTTATTTTCTTGAGAAAATAATTTTTTGTAGTAGCTCCCATATTATTCTCCTCCAAACACTTCATATGCATCAGTCACTACAAAGAATGCCTCTTTATCTATTTCATTGATACCAGTTCTTAGTTTGTAATAATCTTTCGTTGGCAATACGCACATTAAAACATTTCTGTTTTCCTTTTTGAAACCGCCTTTAGCTCTAAAGACCGTTACTCCGTGATTAAGCTGTTCTATTATGTACTTTTTAACCTCATCATCCCTGTTTGTTATGATATAAAAGGCTTTACTATCAGAAGTTCCCAAAATAATTCTATCTGACATTATACTTATTATATATAACACTATAATCGAGTACATTAAATGCGTTACACCAAATACAAATGCTGAAGAAAAAACAATAAAACCATCTGTTACTAACATGCTGCTGCCTATACCTAGTTTGAAATACTTTGAAACTATCAGGTTAATTATATCTGTACCGCCTGTAGAAAAACCTGCTTTAAAAACCAATCCACTTCCTGTACCAAATAAGACTCCACCAAATACAGATGATAATAGTAACTGAGAGGCATCTAAATCTAGTAACAACACTATATTTTTCGTTAAGCTTACAAAAACTGGTAAAAGAAAAGCTCCAATTATAGTTGCTTTAGTTTTTTCTTTTCCTAATAAAAAATAACTTACTACTAGTAATATTATATTAAAAAATAATATAATTATAGAATTATCTATCTTTATAAAATTATTAATAATTATCGCTATTCCTGTAACTCCACCAGGAACTAACTCATTTGGCGCCAAAAAGATATTATATGAGAGCGATACTAATAGTAATCCAATGATAAATGTTACTATTCGTTTTATTAAAGCTTTTTGCTTAATGTAATCTGTTATATATGGACTATCATATCGTTTCAATTTCATATTACCCCTTTTCCTTTCCAAAGAAATCAATTTATTCTTTTTTCTAAGCAACTTTGAATAAACATATCTATTTTCCCGTCTAAAACCCCATTTACATCACTAGTTTCTGTATTTGTTCTGTGATCTTTAACCATAGAGTACGGATGCATCACGTAGCTTCTTATTTGCGAACCAAATTCTATATTCATTTGTTCACCCTTAACTTTTTTCATCTCATTCTCTTGTTCTTCTATTTTTTTTAATAAAAGCTTACTTTTTAATACGTTAAGTGCCGTTTCTTTATTTTGGATTTGACTCCTTTCATTTTGGCATGTCACCACTATCTTGGTAGGCAAATGGGTAATCCTGACAGCCGAGTCTGTTGTATTAACACCTTGACCGCCAGCTCCAGTGGAACGATAAACATCTATTTTTAAATCTTTTTCATCTATTGTTATAGAATCATCAAAATCTATCTCTGGGGTCACTTCAACAGAGGCGAACGATGTGTGCCTTTTATTATTAGCATCAAAAGGTGAAAGCCTAACTAACCTATGAACACCCTTTTCATTTTTCAGGTATCCATAAGCATTTATTCCTTTTATCTTTATTGTGATACTTTTAATTCCAGTTTCCTCACCTGGCTGATAATCAAGGATTTCCCATTTATATTTTTTACTATCAC
Source organism: uncultured Erysipelotrichaceae bacterium (assembly GCA_902803685.1). The sequence goes on along the minus strand of CADCQR010000036.1, from coordinate 13,809 downwards.
ACCATCTTTGATACATTCTGCATAACATATTAGCCCAATCACAAGCTTCAGTACCTCCAGCACCAGAATGTATTTCCAAAATACAATCCTTTTTATCGTACGGCCCATTAAGCATTAATAGAAACTTTAATTGATCTACTCTTTTACCAATATCTAAAATACTCTCTTCTATTTCATCTAGTTCATCGACAATTTCTAACAGTTCAAGGTTATCATTTATTTGATTATTTAAATCACTAATATTATTTACGAGTTCTTTGAGATCATTAATTCTTTTTAATGTATTTTCGGCGCTACTACGATCATTCCAGAAGTTAGGGTCCGTTGTTCTAGTTTCTAGTTCAGCTATTTCTCTTGTTTTTTGATCAATGTCAAAGTGACCTCCATAAATTACCTATAATTTCTTGATTTCTCACAGCTATTCTTTGTAATTCTTTTTTTTCCATAATCTTCTCCAATTTATTTAAAATATATTTTTTGTGTATTTTTATTTCATTTCTACATATATTATTATTGAGGAAGGTTCACTGATATGTGTGAAGATCCTCTGTATATAGATTTTGGCTCCTAATACGGAGCCTTTTTTATTTATATAGCTTTATTATTCTGAGTTATTTTTTAAACTTAGTTAATGTTGCTGCTTTTTTTTCAGATTTAAATTGCTCGGAATTAATAATTTCAATTTCGTCTGAAGTTAGGGGCTCAACTTTATGAACTTGATGAAAAACAGTTTGTTTGTCGGCACTTAATTCGGATGATATATCTTCATATTCTCTAGCAAACATTTTATTATCTTGAAATATATTAGCATATACAACTAAATCTTTAGCTGTTGAAAGATTGCCTTCTCCCACATATGAGATATCACTGTCTATCAACTCATAACCATTAACTCCAAGTCTTTCAATTCTATAAATGTTTTTTTCTAATAAATTTTCTCCTTTGAAATGCTTGCATAACATTCCTATTTTATATAGCATATTATACCTCCTTAATACAGAAGTCCACATAGTAAGCATATTATATATTAAAATACTATAATAGTATACTTCCATTAATTTATATTATAACACAGTTACTCAAATATTGTTTATTGCTAAAAAAGTGTTTTAAAAAAACACTTCTCATAACCTGTTATTTTTAGTATTTTAACTTTGTTGATTGAAAGCCAGCTCATCAATTAAAGGGATGATGTCAATTTCTGGTTCTTCATATGGATGTGCCATTCTTAGCCTTTTTATTACTTCAGATACAATTTCCACTTGGCAAACTACCTCTAATTTTTCTTCTTCAACATACTGCAATTCATTGCTTTTGCCTATGTATGGGCTAGCGCTGCCGTTTGGAATATAAGTTCCAATGACTTTTGTCGAATTGGAACAATACGTATAATTTCCAATAACACCAGCACCAGCATCACACACTGCCTCTCTAACTTGCTCTAGATTGTCTTTTGGTATGGTAACAGCAATTTTCACTTTATTGATATCCAGCTTCATAAATTCACCCCTAACTAACAAATATCATTTTACTGTATGTAATATTATTTTATCATAATTTTAATCAGTTGCTGTTTCCAATTCTGTTTTACATAGCTGTTTATAAAGTTTATTATTTTTTAGCAATTCTTTATGAGTTCCGCTCGATGATACCCTTCCATCTTCTAATATAAATATTTCACTGCAGTTAACAATTGTTGATAGCCGATGAGCTATAATGATAATTGTATATTTTCCTTTTAAGTTATCAATGGCTTTTTGTATTTTAGACTGGGTTTCATTATCAAGTGCTGAAGTTGCTTCATCAAATAAAATTATTTTTGTATTTTGGACTAAAGCCCTTGCTATAGCAAGTCTTTGTCTTTGACCGCCAGACAAATTGACGCCACCCTCACCTACAATTGTATCATACTTTTTTGGTAAAGATTCAATATAGTCGTCTAAGCATGCCAATCGGCAAGCTTCTTTTATTTCATCAATTGAAATATCTTTGTTCACCAATTTTAAATTATCCTTTATTGACATATTAAATATATACGGATTTTGATTAATAATTGTAATATTACCACGTATCGATTTCTCAGTTAAAGTATTTATATCATTTCCATCAATTAATATACTCCCAGATTTTACATCATATAATTTACATAATAGATTAAATACTGTTGTTTTTCCAGAACCACTTTTTCCAACAATACCGTATGTTCTTCCACTCTTAATATTTAAATTAAATCCATCTAAAACTAAATTATCATCATACCCAAAAACTATATTTTTAAACTCAAAATTACCATCAATATCTACTATATCTTTGTTACCAAAAGTTTCTTTTTTAAACTCTTCACTGTCAATGATTGAAAAGATTCTTTCACTTGATATATTAAAGTTTTTACATTCTTCAAATAGTTTAGAAACGATATCCATAAAGTTTGTCAAAACAGCATTTCTATAATTATAAAGTACTATAGCTGCAGCAATATTTAAAATATTATTTTTAATTAGTATCACTAACAATATTACCGAGATTAATTCCAAAAGATCTTTAACATAACCTATAAGGAGATTATAGTTCATATCAGCATTTCGCATTTCAAAGTTTTTTTGATTCTGTTTTGTTATTTGCTTATCCAAGTTATACATAAAACTTTCTTTAGCGTATAACATTTTAATGTCTCTTGCACCTCGTACCAGTTCTCCTGTAAGCCCTGCCACTTTATCGTTTTCATTTCTAAACTCTTTGTCTTTTTTACCTACATATTCATTTTTAATATAATTTGAAATTGATAGTATTATGGAGGAAATGGCATAATAGATAAACATCTGCCAGCTTATAATAAGAATGGCTACAAAAGAAGCTATTATAGATAAGAATTTAACAACGATTACCATCCCGCCAGTAAATATTTCCGACATTTTTTCCGTATCATTTGTCAATCGTTGTATAAATGTACCGCTTGAATTACTATCTAGTGTTTTTTGCTCTAATGACAATATTTCTTTTCCTAAAGCCATTTGAATATTTCTGACAGTACCTCTTCTAAATATTTGGTTATTTTTCCTTATTAATAACATTTTTGTACCTTCTAGTACATAAACAACAAAAATTAGTAATGACATATATATAGCTTGTTTAAATTTTGAATCCGTAAAATTCATAATAAACTTTGCTGATAATAATGGTATAATTATGTTTGTAAATATTCCAAATAAACTTAATATAAGGATTTTGATTAACGATAACCTATATTCTTTTCCGTATCTTCTATATACTTTTTTTAAATTTAATAACGTTTTTTTCATACACCCATCTCCATTAAGTATTATCTATATCATTTGTTATATTAAAATAAATGTTTTTGTTTATCACTTTTGATTATTTATTCTTTGAGTCTATTATTCCTAGCATGGACATAATAATGACCAATTAATTTTTTATATAGCTTTTAAACACGGCTTATAGCATGATTATACTACTTTTTTCTTTTGTAATGTTCTTGCTTATTAAATTCAAAAAAAGAATGCTGGTTTATACCAGACATTCAATTATTTATTCTTCGCGTAATATAGCACCACATTTTTTATTTAAAGCAGCTAATATTTCTTTCATCTTTTCATTTATTTGTTCAGATGTCATTGTAGTACCCTCATTAATTAATTTTATTTTTAAAGTAATTGATTTTTTGTTATCAGGAATTTGAGTTCCTTTGTACTCATCTACAAAATCAATTTCTTTTACCATTGGTTTTATATTTTTTTCTATTGTTGTCCATTTAACATTTTTATCTACTAATATTGATAAGTCCTTCTCTACTAATGGTAATTCAGGAATCTTCTCATATTCATTAGTTCTTGAATTATACGGAATTAATTTATCAATGTTTATTTCAAACATTGCTACATTAGTCCTTTTTATCTTAGCAGCATTCATGGTTTGAACTGATACTAATCCTAAAGTACCGATTACTTCACCGTTCATAGTTATGTTCAGATTAGCATTTATGTCAGCCCATCTTGGTTTTTCGCCTTTTTCCATCTGTATATTTTCCATATGACAATATCTAGCCATATTTTCTATTATACCCTTTGCTTCGTAAAAATCATCTCTAGCATTTTTCCCTACTATACATCCAGTAAGGTAATTTTCTTGTATAGGTAATATTTCATCTTCTGAAGATGGTCTATAATCTCCTTTTTTATAAACTTGCTTAATATCATATAATTTGAACTCATCATAATATCTTAAATTTTTAGATACTGCTTCTAACATACCAGGTATAAGTGAACTTCTCAAATAAGATAAAGATGGCGATGGCGGAGTTGCTAATTTTAATGAATCACTAACATCTATTTGAGCAGCGTTTATGTATTTTTCATCAATCCATGGATATGTATATATCTCATAAAATCCGCATCTATATGACAAATATTCTCTGATTCTTCTATCTAATAAAACTTTGTTCTGTTTTACTGCATGTTCTATTGTTATATTAAGTGGTTTGGCTTCAAAACTATCATATGACAATATTCTAGCAATATCACCCATAACGTCATCTTTAATGGTTACATCTCCTGTTGATCTCCATGTAGGAACTACAACATTATATTCCCCATCTTTGTATGTTATTTCATAACCTAGTGAATTTAATATCTGCTCAATCTTTTCTTTTTCAACTTTTTTACCCATTCTGCTAATTAAGAAGGCTTCACTTATTTTTATTTTATTTTTTGGAGTTTCATTTTTGTATAAGTCCGCATACTTTAATATTTTGCTTTCTGGAAATATTTCTTTAATTAGTTGTAGTGCTAAACTTAGCCCTTGATCAACTCTTTGTGTATCTATTCCCTTTTCGTATCTTATAGAAGACTCTGTTTTTTCAGCAAATCTTTTTCCTGTTTTTCTTATTGTAGAGGCAGTAAAGTTAGCGACTTCTAAAACAATGCCTTTTGTATCTGGTAATATAGAATCTTTCTTTCCACCTCTAATACCAGCTAATGCCATAGCATCTTTTTCATCAGCTATTACTAAATCATCTTCTGTAAGTTTTATGGTATTATCATCAAGCAATAGTAATTCTTCATCTTTTTTAGCATTCCTTACAGTTATTTTTTCACCACTTACGTGTGTTTTATCAAAAGCATGAAGGGGCTGACCTACTGCCAACATTACATAATTTGTTATGTCAACAATGGCATTTATAGGTCTTTGACCGGCCTTTGATAATAGGGCCTGCATCCATATCGGAGATGGCTTCTCATAAATACCATCTATTTCTACACCAACGTATCTATTACATTTTTCACCTTCTACTATCTCAACATTATATTTTGGCAAAGATTTATCAAACTCACATTTTGGCAATTCTTTTAAGGGTGCACCGTATATTGCGGATAGCTCTCTTGCTATACCATAGTGTCCCCACAAGTCCGGCCTATTTGATAAAGATTTATTATCTATTTCTAATACTGTATCATTCATTTCAAATACATCAGAAATGTTTTGCCCTGGTTTACAATCAATACCTTTTAAGTCTATTATTTCTGTTTCACCTTCATTTGGAAAGAAATCGCTTAAATACACTTCAGATGCTGCACATATCATACCATAAGAATCTTCTCCACGCATTTTTGTTGCCTCAACTTTTACAGGCTCCCCTTCACCATGCCAAACTACTTCAGCACCTGGCTTAGATACAACTACATTTTCTCCTTCGTAAAGGTTTGTACCCCCACATACTATTTGTACTGGTTGTTCTTCGCCTATATCGGTTATACATATTTTTAATCTATCAGCATTAGGGTGAGCTTTAACTTCTAGTATTTTTCCCACTACTATATCATGATATTTTAATGCTGTATTTTCTACTTCTTCTACTTCGACTGTACGAAGCGTCATGTCATATGCTATTTGCTCATCAGATATTGATTTTGGTAAATCAATATATTTTTTTATTAAATTTAATGATACTTTCATATTGTTTATCCTTCCTATTTAAATTGTTTTAAAAATCTTAAATCAGTACTGTGGAATAATCTGACGTCATCTACTCCGTACCTCATCATTACTAATCTGTCTAGTCCTATATTGATATAGAATCCTGTCCATTCTTCTGGATCAAGTCCTGCTGATTTTAATACATTAGGATGAATAACTCCTCCCGGCATTACTTCAATCCAACCATTGTGATTACATACTTTACATCCTTTTCCACCACATACTAGACATTCCATATCTATTTCATATCCAGGCTCTGTGAATGGGAAGAATCCTTCACGCATTCTTGTCTTTATCTTTTTCCCGAAGACTTTTTCCAATATAGTTTGAATCATAACCATTCCTGATGCAAAAGAAATATCTTTATCAACAATTAGAGCTTCATATTGAACGAACGCCCTTTCATGTCTTGCATCTGTAGTCTCATTTCTATATGCCCCTCCAGGATAAACGAACCTTGCCGGAGCACCATGTTGCATTAAATATCTTACTGAGCCACCGGTTAAGTGTGGTCTAAGGCATAACCTTTCAGCTCCAGTTTTATCTTCTGTTCCTTCTATCCAATATGTATCCATTGACTCCCTAGCTGGATGATTCTTAGCAAAGTTTAAATTATCGAAAGCGTATTTTTCGCTACTAATATCATCTTCAGCATAAACTTCAAAACCCAACGATAAGAATGCATCATTTAAGTCATATTTCATTTGAGTAATTGGGTGTAGTGCTCCGCCCTCTACTTTCTTGCCTGGTAATGTTAAATCAATTGGCTCGTCTAAAACGCTCATTGATGCAATAAGAGACTCTTCTTTTTGTTGAATCTTTTCTACAATAGCTTCTTTTATTTCTGTTATAAGCATCCCGACAGTTTTCTTGTCCTCAGCTGACAAATTGCTCATTGACTTAGTAATTTCAGAAAACTCACTTTTCTTGCCAGTTAATCTTTTTCTAACTTCTTCAAGTTCCTCAACACTTGCAACACTTTCTATTTCTTTTAAACCATTATTTTTTATTTCTTCTAATCTTTCTTTCATTTTAATTTTCCTTTCCCTTTTAATTTTGGTCTTACCTTTCTCTTCCTGGCGTATAGAGTATTTAAGTAGTTTTGTAATGACTCTAATACATCTAGGCAATATTCATATTGACCTAAAGCCAGAGCATCATTATACATTTTCATCTCGTTTTCTGGCATATACACTGAAATGTTTTTGCGTGCCAAATTTAAGTTTTTTTGTACGCACCTTTCTAAAACAGACATTTCTGTGGTAGAGCTTCTTAACAAAACTCTTTCTTCACAATTATTTTGACTTAATCCCAACATGCTAATCATATATTCATCTGTTTCCGAATTACTAACTTTAAGAACAGCAATATTTTCTAAATCTAAGGATTTTTGTGGGTCTATAGTTTTTTTATCAATAGGCTTCTCTATTTTATTTTCTTGTCTAGCGTCTCGCTTTGTTTCCATCCTCGCGTTCCAGAAGCAAGTAATATTTTCTTTGGCGCTTCTGATAGCTGTGGAAAAAGTATCCAAACTATCATATAATGAGTTAATCATTTAATAACCTCCTTTTTATTATCTATATTTTTTAAAGTGATTAATCTAAAATCACTAAAGCCCTCTTCCAAATTAATCACATCCTTTCCTATTAATTATTTGGTAAAAAAAAAGCAATCATCCGAAAAGGACGAATTGCTCGTGGTACCACCTTTTTTTATAGTATTACTACTACCTCATTAGATTAACGCTCTTACACGTTTTAACTCCATTATTGAAATTCATTAATTTGCCTTTCTTTTATAGTTCTCAGTCGACGACTATAAATTCCTGTACAGAGTCTCAAATTAACTACTTAGATAACTTCTTCGTTAACAAAAATTTACTTTAATATATTCTTTTTATCAGATTTTGTCAATGTTTTTGCATAATTTTTTTATTTCAGCTATTTTTTATTTAGACAGGAACTCCTCATTTTTTCATTTTTGCAATATTTTATTATCGTTTTATACGCCAAATTTGTTGTCAGTTCTTCTTATTGCATAGCAGCTTATTTTTATAAAATAAATTTTTCTGGTGGTAGGCAATTATTGCTATAATGACATCTATACAAAAACCAAAAGAAAGTATTGAATAGATTATTTGTAAATTTTTGCTTATTATGTGCTGGTTTTTCATATAGTTAAATGTTGGCAAGCTAAAAATACCTGTCAATATAATACTGTATAAATCCACAAAAAATAATATAATTGCCATAGGCATTCCCAAGAAAGATATGAAAAATAATAATCCGAATAGAAATATTAATATATATGCAGGAATTTGAATCATTTTGTTGACAAAATATATATCTACATTAGATTCTTTTGTTTTCCATGAACTAACGCAGTAAAATACATTTAATACTAATAAAATAAAACTGTATATTAAAATCACTTTTGGATAAAATTTTAGTATATAGTTCTGAAATAATCCCTCTAACACCTTACTATAGGAGCCCCCAAACATTATTATCAAACTAATCAAAATACTATAAATATATAAAGTATTTCCAACCCCAACAATTTTCTTCATTTATTTCACCAACCTCTATTTTGCATTTCACTTTTTAGCTTTGTTGTCTATTTTTCTCATATATATCATTATTTTCATCTTCTTAAGAATTTATTTAATATACCTTTGTTATATGGCAGTAAGAGATTGTGACAGCAACTTAATTTATTCAAAACTTTATTCTTGTATCATAATTTTTACACATCACATTATCACGCACATTTATTATCATATAAAAATATTCTTATAATTCTATATTTAGCAGTTACTCTTAGTGAATTCTATATATATGAATAAATTTAAATGTTAGACACCATTAAAATGCATATAATAAGTAAACAAATTATTTTCAATTTCATTTTTTATTTTTCACAATCAATTAACAGCATTGTTTTTTTACTTTATAAAAAATTATGTTATGTTTCTATGATATCATCGATAATTTCTGTAGTCATAACTTTTCTATATTTATCCTCAATTAAGCATTTAACATTTTCACTCATTTCGTTATAATCTTTTGTTAATTTTTCCTTAATAAATTTCATTGCATCATTATCATTTAAATTCATAACATTATGTGCCAAGGAATATAAACTAGGAAGTGAATCAAAGTGAGATAAGCCATCAGCATCTACTAATATTTGTTCTTCTTCTGTGGTTCGGTATTTTGCTCTTTTACTACTATGATTTAAAATACACATTTTGACAAATTGCACTTTATCCTCTGAATATCCATTATTTTTTAAAAGTTGCTCAGCAATTATTGCCCCATACTCATTATGTTTTGACCTATCAAGTTCTATATCGGTCATGCCAACATCATGTAATAATGCGCTTAACTCTAGTACTTCAGAATCTACTTTTTTGTTTTTAGAGAGTAATAAAACATATTTATAAACATATTGAATATGTTCTTTGTATATATTGTATTCATCCTTAGTTCCTTTAGTGGCTTCTTCAAACTTGTTACTTCTCTCTATTATTTCTTGTTTCATTTTATCTACTATTGCGCTCACTATATCACCTCCAAGTAAATATTATAAAATTATGTGAATAATTAAATTTTGCCGCCATTAAGCCATATACTTTCTCCAGTTATAAAGCTGGAATCATCAGAAAGCAAGAACATACAAAGCTTGGCGGTGTCTTCGGGGGTCGCAAATCTTCCTAACGGAGTTCCCCTTAGTTTCTGATCTATCTCTTCTTGCTTCCATCCCTTTAGTGATAGTGGCGTTGGAGTAAATGCTGGGCATATGCAATTAGCTCTTATTTTCTTATCTGTATACTCCAAGGCTGTTGCTTTGGTAAAGTTATTACTACTTAAAGTTTCCAGTTGCCTTAAGTGTATCTGTTAAATCAATTACAGTTCCATCAACTTTTCTTGCTAAAACAGTATGGTAACCACTAGCTTCAGCAGGTAATAATCCAATTACATCAGAAACATTACTAAGTTTTCCGTAAGAATTAAATTTTTTTGAATTATCTGGTTGTCCCCAATTAGCGTTAATATCTGTTAAAATTGGTACATATTCAACGGTACCGTCCTCCATTAAATATATAATTGCTGAACTAGTTGCAGATTGACCAGCACCATCAATTATAACTTGAGTAATCTTTTTATCAAATGTCTTTGTGTCTATTGTTTCGTATGTATGTGTGTCTGCGACGGTAACCCACCCCAAATTAAATGTTTGAGAAATTGTTGCTCCATTATATGAAATTGTTGCTTTTTTTCTAGTTTTGTCTACATTAACAAGAATACCAACACCACTAGCGGATAAGCCATAATTATTAGTATCTAAATCATAATTAATAGGATCACAGTTATCCGCACTTCCATTTACATTTTTTGGCTCTCCTGATACTGTGGTTGTAATGATCTCTTTAGCCATCAATTTATCCTTATTAACAAATATAAATGCCCCCATCCCTAAGCACGCTAATAATAAAATAACTGTAATTACTACTAATCCTTTACCACGTTTTTTCTGTTCTTCCATTTTATTTCTCCCTTCTTTCTGTATCTATATTATAGTATAATTTTATATAAATGGAGATATATCGGCATTTTAGTGTAAATAATTTGTCAAATTAAGTAATCTAAATTTCTTGATATAGCAAACAACTTAACTTAAATGACATTTTTATGGCACACAAAAACTAGCACTAGCTAGTTTTACTTCCTAAATATTTATTTAAACCTTATTTTATTAATAAATTCCAATTCTTTTCTTTGACACATAGAATGATTAGAATGATTATCTGATACTTTGATTACATAGTAATTTTCTTTATATGATGTTCCATATATTTTATAGTACTTTTGTGCATTTTTCTGATAATTTAAATAATCCCATGTTTTTCCTGCTATTTGCATTTTGTTTGTATATGAAGAACTATCCAGAAAATCATAGAGAGTTAGATCTTTATCTATAAAATCATCACTTGATATTTTTTGCATATTTTTAATTGCACTTATCGTATTATCATAATCGCCATATAATACGGCTATTGAGCAAGTAGCATGTTCCTCTTCTCTAGTATAGAAAGTTAGTTCTTTATATTTCCCATCAAAGTCCATTGATGTCCCCGTTAGCTTCATATCTTTTGAAAATTCTACTTTTAAATTCTTTATTGTAAAAGCTCTTTGCCTATCTGAAATAAAGACAACTAAAAATACAAACGCAGCAAAAATAAAGGGCGCAGAAAGTGCTATTGAAATACATATATTCTTAGCACGCTTGCTTTTGGTTTTATGTTCTAAAATTAAACTTATTATCATTACAATCATGTAGTAGCCTGCTATACCGATGCCCAATATACCTATTATAACTAGTCCCAATGTATATCCGTGTACTATTCCTTCTGAGCTATCTGGAGCATCAGCAATATAACTTATTATCATAACCGAGGAAGCAATAACTGATAATACAAACATAATGATAGATAATATTGATACTGCACTAATATTTTTATTTTGGTTAATTGATTTCCCACATACAGGACAAAATTTCATATTATTATTAATTTCATTTTTACAATTTTTACACTTCATACTAAATCCTTTCTAATACCGTTTGCTGATAATCTTTTTAAAATATCCAAAGCGTATTTTGCTATTTGCAAATAGCTTTAATAGCTATTTATATTATTTTGATATGCGTATTTTTTATCATATCTTTTAGCATTTCCATTATACGCTGATGCTTATTAATCATTTAATAAACATGATCAATATAAAATAAAATCAATTTTTATCACTGCCTATTATTATTTTATCATAATATAAGATTATCTTTTTTATAAATATTTCTGAATTAGTTGTGTTTTTCTAGCATTGGCAGATAGATATAAGATTTATATTTGCAAGCACTGTCATATAGATTTTTGTATTGTGTTTTTAAAAATATTGCGAGAGCGCTTAGCCCGTTAATTAATTGCTTGAAAGCACTTTTAAAGTAATCAATAGCACTTAAAAACTTGGCATAATGTATCCTCGAATTTGTAGTTGTGGCATTTGGTAAAACTTCTGAGTAATTTATAATCCTATAATAATTTTACTATTTTTTCCTTAGCAACAGCCATCAAAAACAATCCTAATTTTGGCCCTTGTTCTTTCCCTAATAACATATTATATAGAATTTGAAAATACCTTTTCTGTGTTTGTTTTAATTCGCTACCAGCTAGAACACCATCTTTTACTACATCATACAGTGCAGTTTGCAGTTCATCTGTAGTTTCAAACTTTCTATCTAAAATTTCTATTGTTTTATTTAGCCATTCTTTTTCTATATTAGTTAATGTTTTATACAAACCTTCATTTCTTTCTTCCAATAAATTTACTTGATAATCAGAGCCATATTCTTTTACCCAATTTTTAGCAAGTACTAACCTTTGAGCAAATTCATCAGTATTAACGTCTATATTTTCTTTTTTTAATAAATCTTTTAACATATCAATATCAAAATTTACGATAGGAAGAAATGTTGCCAAATAACTAAAGTTAGGATGTTTTAAATATTCTTCTTTTACGTTAGTTAAATCTAATATACCCTTATTTTTATCATCAATATTCCCGTTAAAATATAATTTTACCCATCTATCAAATTCGCTATAATATCTAATAACATCATTGTCTAGAGCTATATCAAAAGCATGCATATTATCAAATCTGGCATAAAACCACCAAATAATGTTTTTATCATATACTTTTAACAAATCAGTTATAGTTAAAACATTGCCGGTGGATGATGACATTTTAGCCCCGCCACCTTTAATGCCAATAAAGTTATATGGTATATATATCGGAGGTTCATAATTATAAATCTCGCGAGCCACCCTTTCAGATACTGCTTTACTGCCGTTAGAAGTAGAATGATCTATTCCGCCTGTTTCAAATGTTACATGCTCTACCATCCATCTCATTGGCCAATCAACTTTCCATTGGAGCTTGATATTTTTAGCATTACTAATATTTAAAGTGTCATTGTGTCCGCATGAACACGAATAGCAAACTTCTCCGGTTTCTGAATTATATTTAGATATTTTAGTAGAATCTTTTTTGCAATTAGGACAATATATACTTATAGGATAATAATTTTGTCTTTCTTCATCTGTTGAATCTTGAGTCCTAAAGTCATCAATAATACTAAAAATCGCATCTCTATTGTCCATTGCGATTTTTATATACTCATTATACCTTCCTGCTCTATACTCTTTTGCTTGATAAATACATTCAACTTCTACATCCATAGCTTTTAATTCATTCAAAAACCTATTTTCCATATACGAAGCATATGATTCATTTTCTGTAAATGGACTTGGTATATCGACATAAGGCATCCCAATGTATTTTTCATAGCTTGTATCTATATTACCTGGAACTTTTCTAAATCTATCAAATTCATCAAAAGATAAAATATATCTTACTTTTTTACCAAGTCTTTTTAATTCTTTCACTACTAAATATGGTGTAGCAATTTCTCTAAAATTCCCTATGTGTACAAAACCGCTAGGACTAACTCCGCTTGCAACAGTATATACTTCTTCGTTTGGTCTTTCTTCAATTATTCTCATAGCAACTTCTTTTGCCCAATTCATTTTCAATCATTCCTTTCATTAAAAAAGTGGCTCAAACATATTGATTGTTTCAAGCCACTTTATTTCTAATTTAAATACAATTATCTAAATCTACATTGAAGGTATGCTAAAACAACCAATATATACTATTGATTTCTTGTTCTTCTTTATAGATTTTTTTATTTGGTTGT
>CADCQR010000035.1 GCA_902803685.1 uncultured Erysipelotrichaceae bacterium | reverse complement strand
GTAAAAATAAAAGTGTGAATGACATATAAGTCACACACACTAAAAATTATACAACCAATGTTTAGGTTACTGAAATTCTTTTTTTATGTACTAAATAAATTATGCAATTTCTTTGATTTATATAAATAGAAATTATATAATATGACCTGAGAAAGGGACTTTATTATGGAAATAGAAAGTTTTTTTAAAGATAATGTATATGTTCTATTTGGTATATTATTATATTATTTATTTAATAATGAACGACATAAATTAGATAATTCTAAGATAATAGTTATTTATACAATCATTATAATATTGGGTTTGTTTAATACTTTAAATTTATATATAATGGTAGGTATATTTTTATTTGTTTTTTTCTTTCAATATGAAATATTAATAGACGATTATTATAAACATAAGTTAATTCCTAGTATATATGATAAGATTGTTGATACTATATATTTATTAATATTTAAATATTCTTTTTTATGTTTTTTACTATTAATTTATTTTATTAATAAAATAGATATGGGTATTATATATTCATTTATTAAACATCCCTATAATATTATTAATTTTATTGTAAATAATAATGTTTTACTTTTTAATAGTTTATCTGCTATTGTAACTTTTGTTTATATAATACTATTTATTAGTAAAAATGATCTTGAATTTAAAACATTTGATGAAATAATGGAAGAGTTAAACAAACAATCTAGTTTTGGTAGCTTTAAAGTATTGTCTTTTAATAAAAGAGAAATACTTACATATATTGAAGATAAGTCTTTCTTTTACAGAGATAATAGCTATAATATGATTAGTTTTAGGTTTATTATTTTTAAAATTAAACAGTTAATTAATATTTTTATATCTAAACAGATGTTAGAAAAGGATACTACTAAAAATAAAAGTATTAAGTATTATGTTATTAAGATTTATAAATATGTTTTAAGTCTTTGGAGAGGACATTCTACTATTGAAATGCAATTATTTAGAACTATTGCGATAAAAAATGGATTTGAGAAAGTAATTCCTAGAAAATTTGCTGAACTTGTATATAGTCAAATATTTTTTAAAGGATTAAAAAAATACTATAAGACGAATTATACTGTTGTAAGTACAGAAAGATTTAGATACTTTATAATTGAGTGTTACTTAAACAATGCTTTAGTATTTTTAGGGAAGAATAGATATCAATCATACTATGAGTTATTTAAAAGGAGGAAGATAAGTGACTGTGATTTTTTATTTTATGTTTTATCTTTATCAGGAAAATTGGATAAGACTGATATATTGAAAAATAATAGGATTGATTTTAATAAAATTAAAAATAAATATTCTTCTTTATTCATAAGATTTAATATTAGTGATGATGAGTTATTTAGAACTATTGAGTGGTTTAATTATAAAAGGAATAAATAATCTTTTTTATAATTAAATTAAGTTACTAATTGTGTTATACTGTAAATGTAAGGAGTTTTTTTCATGGGTAAGAAGATGTTTTGGGATGGAGAATGGGAAAGTGTTGAATTAATTGGTAAAGGCTCTTATGGATCTGTTTATAAGGTTAGAAAGACTAATACTGAACTTGAAGTATTAAGTGCTATAAAGGAAATATGTATTCCACATGATTCGGAGGCTATTTCTACTTTTAGAACTGAGGGTATGACTTTAGAGAATATAGATGATGAGTTTGAAAAGGAATTAAGTGATTTAAAGAAAGAGATAAAGGCTTTATATAAGTTTAAAGATTCTATTAATATTGTTAATATTGAAGATTATAGAGTTGAAGAGATAGAGTCTTCTAATGATTATTGTTCTAAAACTTATAAAGTATATATTAGAATGGAACTTTTAGAAAGTATTACTTCTTTGTTTTTTAAAGATGATTTAAAAGATAAAGAAGTATTAAAGATGGCAATTGATATCGCAACAGCCCTAGAAGAGTTGGAAGAAAATAAATTTATTCATCGTGATATAAAACCTGAAAATATATTTGTTAATAAAAATGGTGTATATAAATTAGGAGATTTTGGTGAAGCTAAACAGCTTAATAGGACTCTTTCTAATGTTTCTATTCGTGGTACTGAGCATTATATGGCGCCTGAGCTTTTAGGGGCTAAAAAGGTTGATAAGACAGTTGATATATATTCTTTAGGAATTGTATTATATCGTTTCTTTAATGATAAGAAATTTCCTTTTTATCCAACTGATGGTAAACCTATTAGTGCTAAGACTCGTGAAGAGGCAAGGTATAGAAGATATAGTGGGGAGACTTTACCTAAACCGGTTAATGCTAATGATGAAGTAGCAAGAATTATACTTAAAATGTGTGACTATGATGTTGAGAATCGTTATAAGAATGCTTCGGAGTTAAAAGCTGATTTGACTGAGGCTTATAATAATATAAAAAGGGCTAAAAATATTTTTAATATTAAAGTTGAAACAACTAGTGAAAAAACTGAACCTTCTAATGAAGAAGAGCCTGAAAATAAGACAATGTCTTTATATGCTAGAAAGAAAAACGAGAATAAGTCTGTAGAAGAGAAAGTTGTTGAAACAGCTGTTGAAGCTAGCGATGAATCTGAAGAAATTGAAGAAGATAAATTTAATAAAACACTTAGTTTATATGGAAATAGAAAAAGAGTAACTGCTACTAAAGAAGATATAGAAGAGGACTCTGATTCAGAAATTGAAGAAGAGCCTGAAGAAGTTGAAGATTCTGAAACAGCACAAATAGAGGATTATGAAGAAGTAGTAGATGTAGCTCAAAAATTTGCCGAAACTTTGGGCTTTCCAAAGGATTCGAATTCTGTAGAATTGGCCTCTAATTATGATTATGTTTTGTTTTTGAGTAAAGAAGAAGCTAATAAAAATATTCGAAAGCAAGTAAAAATTAGGCCTAATAAAGAGTTATTGATACCTGTTAAAGATGGTTTAAAAGATCGTGATATATTTAAAGTTAAACAGGATGATGTTATAAAAGAGGTATTATTGGTAGTATTAGATAAACCTTCGACTTTTACTAATAGATTAAATAGTAATTTATCACAAGAAAAACTAATTATATCGGTTGATGAAGCTAAAAATGGTTGTGTACGTATTGTTACACATAATGGAAAGCAGATTGTAGTAAAGGTTCCTCCTTTTGAAGAAAGAAAAAAAGTATTTTTGTTGGAGAAAGGTGATTTTATATTTAAACTTTTAGTAGAGCAACAAGATGCCCGTTATAAGAAATCACAGAATTTAGTTGTTATAAGTTTAATTATTTGTACAGGTATTAGTTTCCTAATGGTTGGCGAAATATTTGTTTCTTTCCTTCTAGGTTTTATAGCGACAACGATCTTAGATTGGTTAATATTTGATAAAATTACTAAAGAAAGTGAATGGTAGATAATATGAGTAAGAAGACGTTTTTTAAAGACACTTGGGAGAGTGTAGAAATATTAGGTAAAGGTTCTTTTGGAACTGTTTATAAAGCTAAAAAAGCAAATGATGAAATAGAAAACTATTCTGCCATAAAAGAAATAACTATACCAAGTGATATAGAAATAGTAAAGACACTTACTACAGAGGGATTAAGTACAAAAGATATTGATGAAGAATTATTAGATATAAAGACTAAATTCATTAATGAAATAAAAGTAATGTATGATTTAAAGAATTCTGAAAATATTGTAAGAATTGAAGATTTTGAAGAATTAGAAGAAGATATTGATGATCCAAATTATTCTAAAAAATATACTGTTAATATTAGAATGGAGTTATTAAGTAGTATTGATGGTTTCTTCCTACAAGAAGATGTAACAGATAAAGATGTTTTAAAAATGGCTATAGATATCACTAAGGCTTTAAGAGAATGTCATGGACATAAAATAATTCATCGTGATGTAAAACCAGAAAATATATTTGTTAATAAAAAGGGTATTTATAAACTAGGGGATTTTGGTGAGGCTAAGAATTTAAATAAGACTATATCTAATCTATCTAAAAAGGGAACAGAGAATTATATGTCTCCTGAAATATATAAAGGAGAAAAAGCTGATTATACTTCAGATATTTATTCATTAGGTATTGTTTTATATAGATTCTTCAATAATAAAAAGCTTCCTTTTTTACCTCAAACAAATAGAAGAATTCCATCTAGTATAAGAGAGGAAGCTATATATAAAAGAATTAGTGGTGAAGATTTACCAAAACCAGTTAATGCTAGTAATGAGATTGCTGATATTATACTTAAAATGTGTGCTTATAAGAAAGAAAAACGTTATAGAGACTTTGATGAGCTTTTAAGTGACTTAGAAAGTGTTTATGAGAAGTTAAAGAAAAAAAAGAATATTTTTACTGAAATTATAGAAGATGAGGGCAATAAAACAATTTCTTTATATGGCAGTCATAAAAAGACAATGGTTGAGGTAGTTGAAGTATCTAAAGAAGAGCTTGAAAAAGGTACTACTAAAACAATAACTATTGATGATAAAGAATATGAGGTAGTAATACCTGCTAATTCAGAAGATGAAGATGAAATAGTATTAGAGGCTGAAACTGTAAAAGATGGTAAAAAGGAAAAAGTGGCCTTATTAGTTATGTTATCTCTAATACCAAGTGTTATACCTACTGTAGTTGGTGGAGGAGAGATTATAGATAAAGGTATAAAGACAAAGCCTATTAAAAAGGTTTATACACCCAATAGAAAAGGTTTAGTGATAAAGTTTACTAAGGATAAGATAGTTGTATTTTCACTTTTAGCTATTGGAATAGTTGCTTCTATTATATTTATGAATATTCCTAAAGATAATAAGACAACTAAGAAAGTTTCAAAAGAAGAAAAACAGACGGCTAAAATATTAACTTGTATTGAGGAAGAACAGGAAACTACTCATCCACAGAATTTTAAATATAAATTTTATTTTGATAAAACTAACAATACTATAGAAAAAATAGAATTTAATGGGGAATATCCGCCATTAGGTGGCGTTGAAGATCCAAATTTGGTTAATCATGTATCAAATATTATAAAAGAAAACTTCTGCGCTGAAGAGGCTCTTGTAGTCCCAAATACTTGCGATATTAAAACAGAGGGATTTAAGATTTATTCTAGTTATGAGATTGTTCCCGAAGGATTCTTAGGTACATATGGTTATACCAAAGATGGTTTTGTTATAGAAAAGGGTAAAACTCTATTAGAAGTTATTAAAGATGATTATGAAAATAGAGATCCTGATGGTTGCTTTGAAATATTTACTATTTCAACTCAAGCTTGCGGTGAAATATTTAAGACTACTTGTACTGTTGAAGAGGTGAAATAATGGCAAAAACTTTTTTTGGTAATACTTGGAAAAGTGTAGAAATACTTGGACGTGGTTCATTTGGTACAGTTTATAAAGCAAAAAAAGTTGATTCAGATATAGAAATATATAGTGCTATAAAGGAAATAAGTATTCCTAATAACATAGACGATATTTCTTCTTTAAAAACAGAGGGCTTTACTCAGAAAAATATTGATGAACACCTTGAATCAAGTGTAAATGCCTTAAAAAAAGAAATAAAGGCTTTATATAAGTTTAAAGATTCTATTAATATCGTTAATATTGAAGATTATAAAGTCGAAGAGATAGAGTCTTCTAATGATTATTGCTCTAAAACTTATAAAGTACATATTAGAATGGAACTTTTAGAAAGTATTGCTTCATTATTTTCAAAAGATGATTTAACTGATAAGGAAGTATTAAAAATTGGAATAGATATTTCCAATGCTTTAATAGAACTTGAAAGTGAAAGATTTATTCATCGTGATATAAAACCAGAAAATATATTTGTAAGTAAAAATGGGATTTATAAACTAGGAGATTTTGGTGAGGCTAGACAGCTAAATAGTACTATATCTAATGTTTCGATTAAAGGAACAGAACACTATATGGCGCCTGAATTATTAAATGCTAAAAAGATAGATAAAACAGTAGATATCTACTCATTAGGTATAGTATTATATCGTTTCTTTAATAATAAAAAATTCCCTTTTTATCCAGACGATGACAAGCCTTTAACTGTAGAAATTAGAGAAGAGGCAAGATTCAAAAGATATGCTGGAGAAAGTCTTCCTAAACCAGTTAATGCTAATGATGAAATTGCTGGCATCATATTAAAAATGTGTGCATATAAAAAAGAAGATAGATATCAAAATGCTAGTGAATTAAAAGAAGCTTTAGAAACAGCCTATAATAATATAAAAAGGGCTAAAAGGATATTTACTGAGTCAGTGCCACAGGAAGAAGAAAATGGTGAGGGTGATACTCTCAGTCTATATGGTAAGAGAAGAAAGAAACAACATCCAAAAGAAGAAGTTCCTGTTGATGAAGAAAATAACGAAGAGGAAAGTAATATCCCTAAGACAGTTATTGAAGAAGATAACTCAGATGCTGAGCAAGAAGAATCAACAATACCAAATAGAGATACTAAAGTATCTATAGAAAAAACAATAGAAGAAAAACCTAGACTTTCATATGAACCGTTGGTATTGGCCTTAATAATTGATGTTATAATACTGGGTATTATATTTTGGGATAAGAACTTTGATATCAATAGAATTGTAAGTGAAATATCAAGTGGTAAAGATCATAGCCGTCTTTTAAAAGACATAATAGAAGTTAGTATAAGCTCATTGATTTCTTCGTATATTTTCTATTATGATTATATAAAATGTAAATTAGAAAAAAAGAAAGAGCCATCTATATTTTTAGTAATAGTACTATTTTTAATCGTAGGTTTAATTGTTACTTTAATAATAGAAGGAATATGGAAATAATATGGACAATCAGATAAAAGCAGTATGTTATTCAATAGTGGGAAAAGTAAGAAAAAAGAATGAAGATAATTTTTACTTTGATAATGACTATAGAAAAGAAGAAGACGAGTTAAATTTAAAATGTAATTTAAAAGAAGATGATGTAGTTTGTATCTTTGATGGAATGGGAGGAGAATCTAAAGGTGATGTGGCATCAATTACTGCTTCCATTGTTCTTAAAGAATACTTAGATAGACGCAGAAGAATAAATTGGGAGAATTACATCGAACTTGCCAATGAGGAAGTTTTAAAAAAATCTAGCAATCATGAGATTGTAGGAACCACAATAGCAGGTTTTTCCATAGATAAAAATAGTATAGAAATATGTAATGTTGGAGATAGTAAAATATTTGGTTTAAAAAATAATAAACTTATCCAAATATCTGTAGATGATAACGAAGAAGTAATGAATAAAAAATTGGGCATAAACAAAAAAGGTGCCCTTACACAACACTTAGGCTTAAAAGATGATGAAGTTGTATTGTCTCCTCATATAAAAGAATTTAAAATAGGTGAATTTAATAAGATATTGTTGTGTTCTGATGGGTTAACAGATGTTTTATCTAAAAAGGAAATAGAAGAAACAATTAATTCATATGACATAGAAACATGTGCTTCTAAACTAATAGATAGAGTTCTCGAAGAGGGAGCTAAGGATAATACTACTATTATATTAGTTGAATTAAATGAGGAAGAAATTCCTGTTGCTAAGGAAATATATGTAGAAGAAGAAAAAAGAAGTATATTTGATATATTTAGGAGGTAAAAATGATAGTAACATTGATATATAAAAATGATTTAACAGAATTAATACTTCCAAGAAAGGTAGAAGGGTCATTTTCTCTAGGTATACCTGGAAATAAAGATCTAATTGCTATTGAATCAGATGATGATAGATGGTTAATAGATAAAAGTAAAAACTATCGGTTGTTAGATGATGATGATAATGAAATAAGTGAATTAGTTTTAAAACCGAATACAATAAATATAATAGAAATAGAAAAAGAAATTGGGTTAATATATGTTGAAGAAGATAATGATTCTCGTAAGAAGTATGAAAAGTATTATTTAGATAAAGATGCTGAAATAACTATAGGTAGAGCATCTTCTAATATCATTCATTACCAAAATGGTTTTATTAGTAGTAAACACGCTATATTAAAACATCATGGTAATAAATGGACAATTAAAGATACTGATAGTGTTAATGGAACTTTTGTTAATAATAAATTAATAGCAGAAACAACTCTTTCATATGGAGATGTTATATATATCTTAGGACTTAAAATAATTGTATTTAATAATTTTATAATGATTAATAATCCTAATGATTCTGTTACTATAGATGCATCTAAATTTACTGATGAAATTAACTCTAAAGTAATAAATTATAATAGAGAAGATAATACCTTTCATAGGTCTCCTAGACTTAAAAGGAACATTGAGACATTTATACTTAACATTGATTCTCCACCTGATAAAAAAGAAAATGCCAAGACGCCTTTGTTACTAACTATTGGTCCATCAGTTACAACAGGAATAGCAACCGTTATATTTGCAGTATTTAATCCAATAATGTCTGCTATTTCATTGGCTTGTACGATAGTATGGCCATTAATAATGCGCGCTTATGATAAAAATACAAATAAAAAGTATGAGAGCACAAGACAGAAAAGATATAATGAATATTTAAGTGATATTGAAAAATCAATTGAAAATGAAAAGAAAAAACAAAGAAGTATTCTAGAAGAAAACTATGTTAATATTAATGAATTAGAAGAAAGAATTCTAAAAAAAGCTCGAAGCTTATGGGAAAGGGAAGTATTTCAAGATGATTTCTTAAATTTAAGAATAGGTACTGGTAATACTCCTTTGGATATTGAAAAAAAATATTCTGAGAAAAAGTTTACTTTAGTTGAAGATGATTTAAAAGAAAGATTAGATGTACTAGGAAAAGAAAAAGAAATTCTTGAAAATGTTCCGATAAATATTTCATTCTATGATAACTATATTAGTGGTGTTATTGGTGATACTAAAGAAGTAAAAGAATTTGCTAAAAAATTAATTATAGAAACTGCTGCTTTATACAGTTATGATGAAGTTAAATTTATAGTAATATATAATGACAAAAGCTTTGATTTTACTAAATGGTTACCTCATACAATAAGTAATGATAGTGATTTTAGATTTATAGCCACAAATAACGATGAAGTAAAAGAGTTATCTTATTATTTAGCTGAAGATATTAATTATCGTATTGAAAATAAAGATAAAAAAGAAGAGGTATTACCATATTATATAATCTTTAATTTAGATAAAGAATTATCTATAAGAGCAGATTTCATTAATAATATATTAAATGCTAATACTAATTTAAATTTTAGTATAATTAATTTTTATAGTTCTATAGAAGAATTACCTAAAGAATGTAGTACAATTATTGATTTAAATGGTAATAAATCAAGAGTTTTAACTAAAAATGAATCAAGTTATGATGTAATAGATTTTAAATTTGATCATAAATTATCAAATGATCCAACTTATATTGCTAAAAGGTTATCTAATATTAAATTAATTAAAAAAGATGATAATTATGAATTGCCAACAACTGTAAGTTTTTTAGATATGTATAAAGTTGGTAAGATAGAAAAGCTAAATATTTTAAATCGATATAAAGAAAATGATATTACTAAGAGTTTAAAGGCTCCTATAGGTGTAGATAAATATGGAAATACATTTTATTTAGATTTACATCAAAAGTTTCATGGGCCACATGGGTTAATTGCTGGTACAACCGGTTCTGGTAAATCAGAATTTATCATGACTTATATATTATCCTTAGCTGTTAATTATAGCCCTGAAGAAGTCTCTTTTATCCTTATTGACTATAAAGGTGGCGGAATGGCCAAATCCTTCGAAAAACTTCCTCATATTGCTGGAATAGTAACTAATATTGATAAATCAGCAGTAAATAGGGTAATAACATCTATTCATTCGGAATTAAAAAGAAGAGAAAAGTTAATTGCTGATGCTAAAGAAATAGTCGGTGAAAGTAATCTTGATATTTATAAATATCAAAGATATTGTCGTGAAGGAAAAATTAAAGAACCTCTATCACATTTATTTATCATTAGTGATGAGTTTGCCGAATTAAAGAATCAAGAGCCAGAATTCATGGATGAGCTTATTTCTACAGCTCGTGTTGGAAGATCGTTAGGTGTGCATTTGATTTTAGCAACCCAAAAACCAAGTGGTGTGGTTAGCGATCAAATTTGGTCAAATTCTAAGTTTAGGGT
>CADCQR010000034.1 GCA_902803685.1 uncultured Erysipelotrichaceae bacterium | reverse complement strand
TTCTTTAATATTTTAGCGCATTAAATTTTTAAAAGAAAAAAACAGTCTAATTCCTTATAAATCAAAGGTATTTAAACTGTTCTTACTCTATTTCATGTTTTTGTCCTGTACTCAAGGTATATCAATTGTTGATATGTTTTTTGTTTTGGAAATTTTCTCATATAAAAATAAATGTAAATTGTCTTTTTTTATAAAATAAGATATTAAGTTTGAAATTTCTATTATTATGATAATACAAATAATTATAATCATTGCCATTTTGGGTATCATTTTTTCTATTATAATTAACCAAGAAGACGGATATAAAATTACATAGCTCAAAATTATATTCCTAATAAGTAGCTGATAGAGATGAAGATTTCCATCTACACTGTCTATTTTTATTCTTATAATCTCTTTACCTATAGTTTTTGTATTATTCAAACATGGTACTAATATGTAGTTAAAAAATATTGCAAATATTAAATAGCAATTTTGAAATTTACTATTAATTAGTATAATCCTAAATATCACAGAAAGCATTGCTAAAAAAATAAAATCAATTATAAGTGCAGCTCCCCTTCGCATTAAGCTTACATTTTTTCCTTTTAGCATACTTTTCATATTTAGTTCTGACGAAGTTGGCAATAAAAATGTCACAAATGGAGATATACAAAATCCAATGGCTCCTCCTGTTGTGTTTAGTATCAGATCATCAACATCGAATACTCTATATGCTCTCGGATATATTCCATAGAGTCCTGACAGTTGAGTTAATTCAAAAAATAAGCTTAATAAAAATGAATACAATATTATTTGATACCACTTTTTGTTAAAAAGATATCTTATATATACACCATATGGTATTGTGAGTGCTACATTAAATAAAACTATATATACTGTTGGCTTCTTCAAAAACATCAGTAAATGGTTTAAACTATCTATTTTAAAATTCGATGTTACAGCAATGTCATGTATAAACCTCAAAGGTGTTAATTGTATTGATGAACTTGTCATACTTGCTACTTTTACTCGAGATGGTAAGGGCATAATTACCAAAAAATATGCTGTTAACAAATACAATATAAAACTATAAAATATCAATCCTTTAAGGAAATTAATCGCACCATACTTTCTATACTCATGTATTACGTAAGGTGTCGTTATAGCAAATGCTACTATCGGAAATGTTATAAGTGCTATCGTTATTGGTATTCTGTATGCTTCCATGCTTATCTCCTTCCCGTTATTTTTTCACGAGAAACGATAGTAATATTCCCGGGTCTTTATTGGCAATTACAATATCATATATTAACTCAATAATTGGAATTGACACTTTTTTGTTCTTAAGCAGTTTATAAATAGATTCCAAGGTATAATAACCCTCTACAGTTGTTTTTGATAAATAGTCTTTAATTTCCTGTTGTGATTTACGTTCGCCGATTATTTTACCCAGGCTGTAATTTCTAGAGCTAGTCGATGTACAAGTTAGTAGCAAATCCCCGATCCCAGCAAAAGAAGTAACTGTTTTTCTTCTGGCATTAAACGCATCCAGTATTTCTTCCATATCACTAACAGCCTCTGTTAGCATCATTGCTTTAGTAGATTCGTTTGCTCCTAAGCCTTCTAGCATACCAGCAGCTAAAGCTAATACATTTTTAATAGAACCGCAAATTTCTACACCAATCACATCATCTGTTTCTTTAAGCTTAATATAGTCATTTTGTAAACTCTTTTTTGCTAAATCTATTGTAATTTCGTTTCTACTAGCGATAGTAAGTCCTGCTGGCATTTTAGTTATTAGGTCTGACGCAAACGACGGTCCACTTATAACAGCAATATTCTTTGTATCTAAATACTTTTCCAAGATTTCATTTATAAACAGCCCTGTCTCTTGTTCAATTCCCTTTGTTGCTATAACAATATGATTTCCTTTAATATACGGTTTCATTTCTTGAGCTAAGCTATCTATAAATGCCGCTGGTATAGCTATTATTAGTAATTCTTGATCTTTTATTGTTTCTTCTATAGAAGTTGTTACATTAACTTTATCCGATATAACAAAATTTGGTAATGTTACACTATTTTTTCTTTCTTTCAAAATCATCTGTTTTTCTTCTTCAAACTTCGTCCACATGGTAACTTCACATTTATTATCAGTTAATATGCTACTTAGAGCTAATCCATAGGCACCACACCCAAATAATCCTATTCTCATAATTATTCTCCTCTATAATTTTATAAGGCCGTCTTATTATTGTTATTTGTTTGTATATACATGATAATGTTCAACCTTAACAATAATAAAAACATTACTTGTATAGTATAACACATATTTAAATCTTATTATACGAGTTTTTGATGTAGTGCTTAAAATTATATAAAATTAATCAATTAAAAGTTAATAATCTTTTTTGTGGTATGTATGAATAATGTCTGACAAAATAAAAAGTCATAATATTGTATCCTTTTTAGAAATAGCACAATATTTGACTTTTTGTTTTTTTACTTTGAAAAAGTATTTTTTGCCGCTAAATATGTTACCGCTAAATTTAGTGCCAAACCAATTATGGTACCAACTATAAATGCCGCTGGTGTTTCTTTTCCTGCAATTATTGGAGATGCTATTTTAGCAACTGAATATGAAATACAGTACCCTATATATGGTAGCAATCCTTTCCCTAGAAGTAACATAATGGCGCATACTACAACCACAATTTCTACAACTGCAAGTAAGAAAAACAGTGAGCTTACTGTTCCAGCTAATAAGCCTGCTGCTGCACCAAGCGATTGTATTACAATCATAGCGATTATCCATATTTTTCCAAGTATTGGTATTTTATTAGACATTTTACTCCTCCTTATATTGATTATACCATAATGTTTATAATTTTACAGAAATTATTTGACTTTTGTCAAGACATCGTGACCCCATAATATAAATTTAGTAATTTTCTATAATTATAGAAATTATGTGTTTGATAACAATT
>CADCQR010000033.1 GCA_902803685.1 uncultured Erysipelotrichaceae bacterium | reverse complement strand
TTATTATATATAATATATTTTGTTAAATATAGTTTTGGAGGAACGATATGTTGTTAATAGGAAGTCATGTTGGTTTTAAGAAAAATACTCAATTGTTAGGTTGTTTAGAAGAAGCTTTATCATATAATTCTACTACATTTATGTTTTATACAGGGGCGCCACAAAATACTATAAGATGTGATATTGATGATAATCTCACGTTACAAGCGACTGAAAAGATGAAAGAATTAGATTTTGATTATTCTAAGGTAATAGTTCATGCACCATATATTATAAACTTAGCGAATTCTGATGAAGAAAAATTTATGTTTTCTGCAAATTTTTTGGAAGCCGAGATTAAAAGATGCGAAAAATTGGGTATAAAATATATGGTTCTTCATCCTGGCTCTCATGTTGGTGCTGGAATTGAAACTGGCCTAGATAATGTTGTAAGGGGGTTAAACTTGATATTTGAAAATACTAAGACGAATGTTATAGTTTTACTGGAGACTATGGCTGGTAAAGGTTCTGAACTTGGTTCAGCTTTAGAAGAAATACAATATATAATTAATAATTGTAAGTATAAAGATAATTTGGGGGTATGTTTAGATACTTGTCACCTATTTGATGCTGGATACGATATAGAGAATTTTGATAGTTTTCTAAATCTATTTGATAAAGTAATTGGAATTGATAAGATAGGTTGTGTTCATGTAAATGATAGTAAAAATTTAAAGGGTTCTCATAAAGATAGACATGAAAATATTGGGTTTGGAAATATTGGTTTTAATGTCTTAACTGAAATAATTTATAATAAAAGATTAGAAAATGTTCCTAAAATATTGGAAACTCCTTATGTAAATAAAGTATATCCTCCTTATAAATATGAGATAGAAATGATAAAGAATAAATCATTTGATAGTGATTTAATTAAAAAGATTATTAGCGGAGAAGGCTTATGAGAAGTAAAAAAATAATATTTTTAATTATTATATTATTAATTATATTGGTGGCTCTTTTTTATTTAAAAATATCAAAAACTGAAATCCCTTATATTATTAATAATAAGAAAATACCTCAATCAGAAATTGACAAATTAACTTTAAAAATAAAAACAGAGTATTCTAAATATTATTCTGAAGATTATATAGATGGATTTAATACTATAAAAAAGGAGAAGGTTTTATACTATGCAGTAATGAAAAATATAGGTAATATAACTGACCCTGTTAAATCTTCTGATGTTCATGAATATATTAAAGAATATTTTGGAGAAAAATATTCAATTAAAGATCAAGATATATATTGCAATATAGATAATGAAGTTTTGTTCAAATACAAAGATGGAATTTATCAATTTAATAATGAATACTATCATGATCATGATGGGGCAAATAATTATAAAGTATATCGTAATAACTATGTAAAATTATTGTCTTCTAAATATAGTAAATCTGATATCATTATTAAAGCCAATATTTTATATGGTACAAGTTGTATTAGTGTATGTGGGCCCAATAATGCCTATTATAAGTCCCCTGGCGATGAAGAACCTATAATTGGTGATGCTGATTCATCAAAAGATTATGAAGTTTCTGAAAAAGATTATGAAGCCGTAAAAAATAAGTTGCCAGTATATACGTTTAGATTTAAAAAGAATTCTAATGGTAGTTATTATTTATATGATCTAAAAATAAAATAAGACTAATCTATATATTTGGCCTTATTTTCTTTATATAAAATCACTATTTTATCATATAAATCCCCTCTTATAAGTGGTTTTAATAGTTCAATAGATTGATTATCTTCTAGTAATTTATCATAATTATTTAAAATAAATTTATAAATAATTAATGTTTCTTCATCACTAATGTAAATTTTATTTTTTTCAGCATATTCTTTTATATGGTTAGGGGTTAGTAAATGAATATAATTTAAAATAAATTTTTTATACATAAAATTCTCCTCTAATTAAATTTATGAAATACTTTTAAGAATATGTGTTAAACTAATAATGGAGGTTAAAATATGCAAAAGACTAAGAGAGTATATCCTAAGGAAAAGAAAATAAATTATGATTTTGTTATTAAAAGACGTCTTATATTATTTATAGTAATCTTAGTAATTTTATTTGCTATTTTAACTATTAAATTATTTAATGTAATGATTAAGGATAATAAAAAATATCAAGAAAAGATAAGTTTATTAACATATTCAACTATAGAAGGAGAATCTGCTCCTCGTGGGAGAATCTTAGATAGAAATTATAATGTTATTGTAGATAATAAAGCAGTTAGGACAATTACTTATAAGAAAAATAAAAAGACTTCTACGCAAGAAATGCTTGATTTAGCTTATGAGGTTGCTAAGCATATTGAAATAGATGTTTCTAAGATTACGACAAGATCTAAAAAAGAGTTTTATGTTGCTAAATATCCAGATATTTGTAAAAAATTAATAAAAGACAAAGAGTATGAGAAATATAAACAAAAGAAATTGACTAGCAATGATTTATATGAATTAAAAATTCAAAGAATAACTCAAAAGATGTTAGATACTTTAACTACTGAAGATATAGAAAGTGCTCAATTATTTTTCTTAATGAATAGTGGCTATACTTATTCGGAAAAACAAATAAAAAAGAATGTTAGTGATGCAGAATATGCTTATATTAGCGAAAATAATGCCGTGTTAAATGGATTTAATACTAGTATAAGTTGGGAAAGAACATATCCATATGGTGATACTCTAAAGTCAATATTAGGAACAGTATCGTCTTCTAAACAGGGATTGCCAGCTGAAGATAAAGATTATTATCTTAGCTTAGGTTATTCCTTAAATGATAGGGTTGGTTTAAGTTATCTAGAGAAAGAATATGAAAGTTATTTACGTGGAGAAAAGTCTAAGTATGAAGTAGTATCATCTACAGAGACTAGATTGCTTAAAGAGGGAAAACGAGGCAATGACATTGTATTAAGTATAGACATAAATCTTCAACAAGAGGTAGAACGTATAATTGCCGATTATTTATACAAAACCAAAACAGAACCTAATACAGAATATTATGATCATTCAAGTGTTATTTTGCAAGATCCTAATACCGGAGAAATATTAGTTATGGCGTCAAAAAGACTTGTTGGCGATGAAGTCGTAGATAACGTTAGAAGTATTTTAACATCACCAATAACTCCAGGGTCTGTTGTAAAGGGAGCTTCTATGCTTGTTGGTTATAATACAGGTGCTGTTCATATCGGTGAAAATATTTTAGATGAATGTATTAAAGTAGCGGGAGTATCAGAAAAATGTTCTTCACATACTCTGGGTGTTATTAATGATATAACAGCCTTAGCAAAATCATCTAATGTATATCAGTTTAAGATTGCTATGAGAGTTAATGGCCAAGAATATGTTAGAGGAATGAAAATGAATCTTAATCAATCAGCATTTGATACTTATAGAAATATGTATCATTCATTCGGATTAGGTGTGAAAACGGGTATTGATTTACCTGTAGAAAGTGCTGGGTATGGTGCCAAGGAAGATAAAGCAGCAGGTAACTTACTGGATTTTGTAATGGGACAGTATGAGACATATACTCCTTTGCAATTGTCACAATACATCTCTACTATAGCTAATGGCGGAAATAGGATGCAGACGCACCTTTTAAAGGAAGTCCATGAGTCAACGAATAGTGAGCAATTAGGAAAAATAATCTATACATACTCTCCAAATGTGTTAAATAAAATAGATACCAAAGAAGAATATATGAATAGAGTAAAAGAGGGATTCTATGCGGTGGTACATAGTTACGGAGGATATGGTAGAGGTTATGTTGAAGATAAGTTGGATGCAGCTGGTAAAACTGGTACTAGTCAAAGTTTTATAGATACAAATGGAGATAACGTTATAGATACGGAAACAATCACTTCCTCATTTGTTGGATATGCACCAGCAAATAATCCAAAAGTAAGCATAATTGTTACATCTCCTAACTCATCACATCCAAATTCAAGAATTAATTATGCATCTTTAGTTACTTTGCGAATAACTAAAGAAGTAATGAACAAGTATTATGATTCTTATGGCATATAGGATATTATATGATGTTTGTACTTGCTTTTAGGCAACGGTTATGATAGAATAAAGAAGTTGTTTCTAAAAGATGCAAAAATCTTTTGCGTTTTAAATAAAATTTGGTATAATACCATTAGATGTGAGGAGGCGGTATTAATGGCAAAAGTCGGAAATAGACAAGAAAAAACTTTGGTATGTACAGTATGTAACAATGAATCATATAGAAAAGAAAAGAATGTAAGAAATACAACTGAACGTCTTGAGTTAAGTAAATATTGTTCTAAATGTAGAAAACATACTACACACAAGGAGAAAAAGTAAAATAAGCTAGCAACTTATTTTTTCGTATACCATAAAGGTCTATGAAATAGCAAAAGGAAGTGTTAAAATGATTAGTACAAATGATTTAAAAAATGGAATAACAATTGAATATGATGGAGCAATTTATGTAGTACTTGAGACACAACATGTTAAACCAGGAAAAGGTGCTGCTATTGTTAAAGCCAAATTAAAGAATCTTAGAACAGGTGCAATATTTGAGCAAACATTTAATGCTGGTGTCAAAGTAGCAACAGCAAGAATTGAAAAGCAATTGATGCAATATTTATATACAATGAACGATGTATATTATTTTATGAATATGGAATCTTATGAGCAGTTAGAATTACAGGCTTCTCAAATTGGAAATGGAGTTAAGTTCTTAAAAGAAAATCTAGAAGTATATATTACATCATACGAAGGTGAAGTTTTAGGATTGGACTTACCAGATAAGGTTGAATTGGTAATAACTCATACGGAACCAGCCGTAAAAGGAAATACTACTAATAATGCTTTAAAAGATGCAGAATGCGAAACTGGTCTTAATGTAAGAGTTCCATTATTTATCGAAGAAGGAGAAACTATTATTGTATCAACTTCAGATGGTAAGTATGTTTCAAGAGCGTAATGCTCTTTTTTTGTGCATTTAATTATTCATCAATTTACTTATCAGGATTTAAATAGTATAATAAAATTGATAGTATATCTGAAGAATGGAGTATCTATATGGCAAAAAAGAAAAAGAAAAAACAAGATAAAGAAAATTTTGAAATAGACATTCAAATCTATGGGGTGTTATTGATTTTGGCCGGTATATTAGGCTTAGGTAAATATGGTCCTGTAGGTAGGGCGATAACATCATTTAGTTTATTTTTAGTTGGTTCGCTATATATACCATTATTAGTAGTAATTCTTTTAATAGGTATATATGTCTTATTTAAAAAAGAGTGGCCTGATTTTGCATCTAGAAAAATGGTTGGTGTTTATTTATCTACTTTAGGATTACTTGTATTAATGCATGAAAAATTTGTATTAGTTAATAAATCTAATATGATGGCTACCATACAAGATACTATAAACCAATTGATGTTAGCAATTCATGAAATTATGGAATCTGGTACATTAAAAGATTGGTTAGGTGTTGGTGGTGGAATTATTGGTGGCGCTTTTGCAACCGTTTTTGCCAAATTATTTTCTTATACTGGAATGCAAATAGTATCTTGGGTGTTCGTAGTAATAGGTATCTGTTTGTTTACTTCTTTTTCAATTGTTGATTTTATAAAACATAATTTATCAGTAATAAAAAATAAAGTTAATGTTAATGATAATTCTAAGGATAAAAGTAGTGATGAAAATACTGAACATAATGATAACAAATTACCATTTGATGATAAGAAACCAATCATCCATGACAGTAATGAACAAGTTAAGATAATGACAATTGATGAGCTAAAGAAGAAACCGGTAGAGTCAGAAGAAAAATTAGAAGAACCTAAAGAAAAAAATCAAATTAATACCATGTATAGATTACCATCTTTAGACCTTTTA
Organism: uncultured Erysipelotrichaceae bacterium; assembly: GCA_902803685.1. The sequence continues at coordinate 4,215 of CADCQR010000033.1, read as the reverse complement.
AATAAACCGAAGAGAATTGACAACTCAAGTGATAATGCTCAGGTTGCCGATAATATTAAGGCTTTAGAGCAAGTATTAAGAGATTTTGGAATTACTGCCAAAGTAGTTGAGGTACATATAGGACCTGCTGTTTCTCAATATGAATTAGAGGTGGCTTCCGGTACTAGAGTAAATAAAATTATTTCAATTAACAGAGAAATTGCTTTATCCTTAGCAAAAAAAGATGTAAGAATAGAAGCGCCAATACCTGGTAAGAAAACAGTAGGAATTGAATTCGCCAATGAAAAAGCAAATTCTGTATCATTTTATGAGATTATGGCGAGCCGAGAAATTCAGACATCTCCTAATAAGTTATTGGTTCCGCTCGGAAAAACAATTATGGGAGAAATCCAAACTTGTGCTATCAACAAAATGCCACATTTATTAATTGCCGGTACAACCGGTTCAGGAAAATCAGTATGTGTTAACGGTATCATATGTTCAATTCTTATGCGAGCAAGACCTGACGAAGTAAAATTAATAATGGTCGATCCTAAAGTTGTTGAATTGAGTGTATACAACGGAATACCTCATTTAATGTGCCCCGTAGTAACAGATCCCAAACAAGCTAATATTGCTTTACAAAAAAGTGTTGCAGAAATGGAAAAACGCTATAGGATGTTTAGTAATACTACAACAAAAAATATCGAGGGATATAATGAATACGTAGAAAAATACAATTTGACAGCAGAAGAAAATGAAAAGCTAGATAAAATGCCATATTTAGTAATAATAATAGATGAGTTATCAGACTTGATGATGGTTGCGGCAAAAGAAGTTGAAGATTCTATTCTTAGAATTACGCAAAAAGCTCGTGCCGCTGGAATTCACTTGATTGTAGCAACACAGAGACCATCTACAGAAGTTATTACTGGTTTGATTAAAGCAAATATACCATCGCGTATTTCATTTGCAGTTGGTTCCGGAATTGATTCTCGAACTATCTTGGATCAGATTGGTGCAGAGAAATTATTGGGAAAAGGAGATATGTTATACTTACCAATAGGCCAAAATAATCCTATTAGAACTCAAGGTTCATTTGTAAGCGATGAAGAGATTGCGCGTTTAATTAAGTTTACTTCAGAGCAACAAGAAGGCGATTTATTTGATGAAGGCTTCCTAAATCTTGATTCTAAGTCACAAGATACAAATTCAAAATCTAGCGATGATGATGGTCCGGTAGGAGATGCTGGGGAAGATTTATATGATCAAATAGTAGAATTTGTTATTCGCAAGCAGCAGGCTTCAACATCTTTAATTCAAAGAAAATTTAAAATTGGCTTTAATAAAGCAGCTACTATGATAGATAGACTAGAGGAAAATGGGATAATTGGTCCTCCAACTGGAAATTCTAAACCAAGAGCAGTATTAGTTTCTTTTGCAGAGGATAGTGAGAGTAATGCTACGGAGTCATCTGAAGAACTGGACTAATATAAGCATACGTATTAGAATTAAATAGTGTATAATAATAAAGTAGGCAGTAATCTTATAATTCTGCAACATTTTGATATAATAAAAATAGAGGTGATGACATGGATTATACAGTAAAAGACATGGGGTCTTATAATTTACACATAATAAAAACAAAAAAATATAAAACTATTACAGTTAGAGTTATATTTAGAAGAAAAGTAGTAAAAGAAGAAATAACATTGAGAAATATTTTGGCATCCCTACTTGTTCAGTCTACAAAGCAATATGATTCAAAACGAAAAATGACAATAAAATCACAGGATTTATATGCTACAACAGTTAGTGTAGAAAATATTCGTGTTGGAAATTACACAAATATGATCTTTAAGATGAACGTACTAAACGACAAGTTTACTGAAGAAGGTAATTTTAACAAAGCTTTAGAATTCTTGAATGAAGTAATATTTAATCCTGATATAGAGATAAATCATTTCAAGGAAAAACAATTAGATATAATAAAAGCAAAGAAGAAAATAGAACTTGCTGGCTTAAAAGAAAATCTTGGTACATATAGTCTTGTCAGAGCCATGGAATCATTTGATAGTGATGCTCAATCATCATATAGAATGATGGGCTACATTGAAGATTTAGAAAAAATAGATGGAAAGAAAGCATATGATTACTATCAAGATATATTAAATAAAGATGTAGTAGACGTCTTTGTAGTTGGAGATATTGATGAGGCAAAGTTTGTTCAAGATATCAAAAAGTATTTTAAATTAAGAGTATTGAAGAAAAGAAACTTTGATTATTACTTAGAAGAGAAAAAGTCTAGAGTAAAGAGACTATTAGCTAAAGAGACTATTAACGCTAACCAAACCATGATTAATATTGTATGTAGAACTAATAAATTATCAGAATATGAGAAAGAATATGTTATGCCAGTATGTAATGTTATCTTTGGTGCCGGAACAGATTCGAAATTATTTAAGATAGTTAGAGAAAAGAATTCATTGTGTTATTCTATATATTCTAGTTATAAAAAACATGACAATATTTTAGTAATAAAAACAGGAATTAATAAGGAAAATTATAAAAAAACTATATCTTTGGCTGAAAAGTTATTAAAAGATATGCAAAGAGGAAAATTTGAAGATGAAGACATCAGAGTAGCCAAGCAATTTTTTGAAACTGCTTTTGATGAGATTGATGAGAACCCTGCTGGAGTTATTGAATTATATATGTCGATTGCATTTTTAGGTTCTGATGATCTTGAAACAAAGAGAAAAATGATAGAAAAAGTTACTAAAAATGAAATAATAAAAGTCGCAAAGAAGATTCAGATAGATACTATATTTACGTTAGAAGGTGATGAAGATGAGGAAGCACGAGTATAAAGGCCTAGATTTAGAATATTACAGAGAAACATTGGAAAATGGATTAGAAGTAATTTTGATACCAATGGAAGAAAAGAAAAACTATTTTATAACGTATGCTACAAGATTTGGATCTGATATTACTACTTTTAAGCCTAAGGATGCCGACGATTATATCACTGTTCCTACTGGCGTTGCTCATTTCTTAGAACATAAAATGTTTGAAGAACCGGATGGAATGGATCCTTTTACGTTTTTTTCTAAGAGTGGAACAGGATCAAACGCTTCTACTACTTATAATCATACACAGTATATATGTTATGGAACAAAAAATTTTAATGAGAACTTGCGATATCTAATTAAATTTGTTAATAACCCATATTATACTAATGAAAACGTAGAAAAAGAAAAGGGAATTATAACTCAAGAATTAAAAATGTACAATGATATGCCTGATTTTCAATTAGAAATGAAGCTTAGGCAAAATGTTTATCACGAATTACCAAGAAGAATTGATATAGGCGGTTCAATAGAAGACGTTAATAGAATAACTAAAGAAGATTTATACGATTGTTATAATAATTTCTATAGTCCTAATAATATGTTTATTGTAATAGCTGGTAATTTTAATCCTAAAGAGGCTATAAGAACAATAATAGAAGAATTAGAATTAAAAGAAAATGTTGATTATCCTGAAATAAAACGTATTTATGAAAAAGAAAGTGTTAGAAAACGAGATGATACAATTAAGGCTAATGTTGAAGTCCCTAAAGTAGCACTTGCTTTAAAGATTAAACAGGAAAATCTAGAAATGACTGATAAATTTAATCTTGGATTATATTTGTCAATGTTGTCGGCAATTTTGTTTGGTTCTGCTTCACTTTTTAAAGAAAGAGTAATGGAAGAAAAATTAATGTCGGGTATGATTTGTGACTGGGAAACAACAGATGAATTTAAAACTATGTATCTCATGGCAGAAAGTGAAAAGCCACTTGATTTATTGGATGAAATAAAAAAAGAATTAAAAGAAGTTAACTTAGACGAACAGACATTTGAAAGAATAAAGAAAGTTTGGATTGCTAATGAAGTCAGGAGCACTGATGATGTTGAAGCTATGGTATATAGTGCCTTTGATGATATGCTATATACTAAAGAAGTTATTAATGACAAAATAGATAGGGTTAGAAATATGAAATTTGAAGTCTTGGAGAATTTAATTAAGAAGATAGACTTCAATAATATTGCCAGCATTATAATGTATCCAAGCAAATAGTAGTAATTATATGGATATTTATAGAAAATATTTTATTAAGAATACTAGGAAGAGTAGAAATATTCTTCTTTTTTTGTTATACTTTTTAGGTGACGGAGGTATCATCGATGATTC
>CADCQR010000032.1 GCA_902803685.1 uncultured Erysipelotrichaceae bacterium | reverse complement strand
CTAATATTCCCGTCGAACCCAAATCAACCCCATTCGGCATTTATTATAACACAAAGTATCTATGTTGTCTATACAACAGATTACCTATAAAAAGTATATCAAATAAGAACAGAAATATACAGCCTCTATAAATCGGCAAATGAAAATAACTTATCAAAATCTAAAAAATACACCTTATCATTATAAGTTATACAAGTAGAAGAATAACAATCTGCGCAAGACTCAAAAATAACCATCAAATACTCATCATACAAATTAATTTGTTGCAACATGGCTGGTAAAATTATCTTTTCCTTAGAAATAAATTTATTTTTTTCTAAAATGCACACATTTATTAAAGATTTACGCCTTCTACCAAAAGATCTACTAAATAAATACACCAATCTATTATCCTTCTTAACTATACAAATTGACTGTGTATTAGAATAAATGTTTCTGTATAAATTAAATTTATCACTTACATCACCGTTATCAAAAATATTATATTCTTTTATAAACGCTTTATGTTTGCTTTTATGAACAAAAGAAACATAATTACCAACATATAACTTATCATTAAAAATGGTTAAAAACGAAGGAGAACTATGCTTAGCACTGGATGAATATAAACTACAATTATCATCGACACAAAACTTTTTTTCCACAAAGATTGTGGAAAAATCTTTTGCAAGCAACAAATCTTTACCTGAATATCTATTAATGTATGATTTTTCTCCTTTACCTACACCAGTTATAAAAATTTTATCAGCCTTTTCATAATAACCAATACCTCCACAATGCATTTTACCATCTAAATAAACTCGTTTCAGATAATTTTTGCTTCCACAAATAAATAGAATACTATTTTTTATATGATGATAATCATAACAAGCAATAATCACAAAATCATGAAATTTACACACCCCTTGTGGAATATAATTACTATCTCCGATAGGAATTGTACAAAAATCACTATTAATAGAGTTATAAAAAGAATTATATTTATTTCTAAAGAAAAAAGTCACTTAATCACCTTATCTATCTACACATTATAGTATATTAATTATATAAAAACAAGAATTATATTTATTGAGAAAAATGATATAATACATAATTGGAGGGGAATATTTAAAATGGAACAATGGAGAAACTTTAAAGAAGATGTTTGGTGTAATGAAATTAATGTCAGCAACTTCATAAAAAATAACTACATACCATATAACGGAAATGAATCTTTTTTAGAAGAAAAAAGTGAAAGAACCGCTAAAGTGTGGGATAAATGCGAAAAATTATTAAAAGAAGAATTAAAAAAGCATGTTTTAGACATAGATGTTGACCACATGTCAGGAATTAACGCATTTAATCCAGGATATATTGACAAAGATAATGAAATTATCGTAGGTTTACAAACTGATGAACCGCTAAAAAGAATTGTAAATCCGTATGGCGGAATTAGGATGGTATACCAAGAGCTAGATGCATACGGATACAAACTTAACCCTGACGTAGATAAATATTTTAACGAATTTAGAAAAACACATAATCAAGGCGTTTTCGATGCATACACAAAGGATATCAGAGTAGCTAGACATGTTGGACTACTAACTGGATTACCGGACGCTTACGGTCGTGGAAGAATTATTGGCGACTACAGAAGAATTGCATTGTATGGAATAGACTACTTAATGGAACAAAAGAAAAAAGAATGGGATGAAATGCAAATAAAAATTATGGATGAATCAACCATTCGTCTAAGAGAAGAAATATCAATGCAATACAGAGCACTAGAAGAAATAAAAAAAATGGCTGCATCCTATGGATATGACATTTCTCAACCAGCCAATAATGCTAAAGAAGCCGTACAATGGACATATTTTGGATATTTAGCAGCAATCAAAGAAAATAATGGTGCCGCAATGTCTCTAGGAAGAGTAGATGCATTTTTTGATATTTATTTTGAACGTGACTTAGCAAACGGAACTTTAACAGAGAAAGAAGCACAAGAAATAATAGACCAATTTGTTATAAAGCTTAGAATTGCAAGACATCTAAGGACACCAGAATATGATGAATTATTTTCTGGAGATCCAACATGGGTAACATGCTCTATTGGTGGTATAACAAGTGAAGGCAAAAGTATGGTTACAAAAACATCATACAGAATCTTAAACACTCTTTCTAATTTAAATCCAGCACCAGAACCAAACATGACTGTATTATGGGCACAAGAACTACCAGAATCATGGAAAAAATACTGTGCAAAAATGAGTATTGAAACAGATGCTATACAGTATGAAAATGATGATTTGATGCGTCCATCAATGGGAGACGATTATGCAATTGCATGTTGCGTATCATCTATGAGAGTAGGAAAAGACATGCAATTTTTCGGTGCAAGATGTAACTTAGCAAAATCTCTATTGTACTCTATAAACGGCGGAATTGACGAAATGAAACGTCAATTGGTTATAGACGGATTTGAAAAAATGGGCGATGAGATATTAGATTATGAAAAAGTGAAAAATGCTTATTGGAAAATGCTTGAAAAAGTCGCAAAAATATATAGTGATGCAATGAATATAATCCACTATATGCATGATAAATACGCATATGAATCTGGACAACTAGCGTTACATGATACATATGTAAATCGATTGATGGCCTATGGGGTAGCAGGATTATCAGTAGCGGCAGATTCTTTATCAGCCATAAAATACGCAAAAGTAAGACCAATCAGAGATGAAGAGGGAATTGCAATAGACTTTGAAATTGAAGGCGATTATCCAAAATATGGAAACGACGATGATAGAGTTGATAACATAGCAAAAGAAATATTGAACAAGATATATACAGAACTAGCTTCACATCCGTGCTACAGAAACGCTAAACCAACATTATCCGTTTTAACTATAACATCAAATGTAGTTTATGGTTCAAAAACAGGCGCTACACCAGATGGAAGAAAAGCTGGCGTACCATTTGCACCAGGAGCAAATCCAATGCATGGAAGAGATGCCTCTGGAGCAATTGCTTCACTTAATTCTGTAGCAAAATTAGATTGGGAACATTGCTGCCGTGATGGAATATCAAACACATTCTCAATTGTACCAAACTCATTGGGACTAACCAAAGAACAGCAAATAGATAATCTAGTATCTTTGATGGATGGATATTTTGTACAAGGAGCACACCACTTAAATGTAAATGTTTTAAATAGAGAAACATTAATTGATGCAATGAATAATCCTGATAAGTATCCATTATTAACAATAAGAGTTTCAGGCTATGCAGTAAGATTTAATCGTCTAACAAGAAAACAACAAGAAGAAGTTATATCCAGGACATTCCACGAAAAAATCTAATGGTCGGATCACTAAATTCAATAGAAACCTTCGGATTAGTAGATGGCCCAGGCATAAGAACAGTCATCTTCCTAAACGGATGTTTATTAAGGTGTAAATATTGTCATAACCCAGAAACTTGGAAAATTCAAAAAACAAATTACTCTGCTGACGAAATAGTAAAAAAATGCATCAGAAACAAGCCCTATTTCAAAAGAAATAACGGTGGAGTAACATTCTCTGGAGGTGAGCCATTACTACAATATGACTTTCTTCTTGAAACATGCAAAAAACTAAAAAAAGAAAATATTCATATAGCTATAGATACAGCCGGAATAGGTCTAGGAAACTACAATGAACTATTAGATAATATAGATTTAGTTCTATTAGACATAAAGCACATAACTAAAGAAGGATTTATAGATATAACTGGGAATGACGCAATTGATAAATTCTATGAATTTGTCAACCAATTAAATAAAACAAAAGTGGAAGTTTGGATAAGACAAGTAATAATACCAGGAATAAACGATAACGAAAAATATATGATAGATTTAGCTAATTTTCTAAAAAAGAATATACACAATATAAAAAGAGTAGATTTCCTCCCATATCATAAACTAGGAATGGAAAAATATAAAGTACTAAATATAAAATATCCTTATTATGAGAGGGAAGAAATGCAAAAAGAAAAATGTGATCAATTATATAAATTTTTCGAAAATAAATTTAAAGACTACTATGATATCATATAGTAGTCTTTTTGTTAATTAATATCTAAATTTTAGGTTACTAGCAACTTCTCTATTTAAATCCCTTTCCTTTATAGTTTCACGCTTATCATATTCTTTCTTTCCATGGCAAACACCAAGAGAAACTTTTAATATATTATCTTTAAAATATAATTTTAGTGGAATTAAAGTATAGCCTTTTCTTTCTATAAATTGAACTATTTTTTTTATTTCTTTTTTGTGTAATAACAATTTTCTATCTCTATTTTCCAAGTGATTAAATATATTTCCTTCTTTGTATAAACCAACATACATATTTAACAGAAAAACTTCTCCATTTTTGATAATGCCATAACAATCTTTTATATTACAATCACCTTTTCTAATAGACTTTATTTCCGTACCCGTTAAAGCAATCCCTGCTTCAAAAACTTCGTCTACAAAATAATCATGTCGCGCTTTTCTATTTAATATTTCCATATTATCACTCCCAAGTTAAACCCCAAATCAAGTCAGGATATCTCTCATTAACTATACTCTTATACTTTTCATAATAATTCAAATAATTATTAAGTTGATTATTATTCAACAACGGATAAGGCATAACCTTAAAATCATGATTAACACCACCACGTTTAACAGTAGTAGTATATATCAATTCTGCCTTAGGATCAATAACAGACCTAGTAACACTATCATCAAGATCAATATATTTTTTTAAAGTAACTTCAAACGCTAAACCAGTAAAATTATCAATATCATTTTGATCGCTAACAAAATTACCTAAAGAATAAATAACAAAAGTCTTATTCCCATTAATATATTCAACAGTTTGTACAACATGTGGATGCGCGCCTATAATCAAATCAGCTCCCAAGTTAGACAAATAATTTGCAATCTCTTCCTGTTTATTATCTACTCTAAAAGAATACTCTGTACCCCAATGAATTGCGACAATTACAAAATCAACCATATCTCTAATTGATTCAATATCACTTTTTGCCTTTTCTTCACTATATTCATTATTTAAATAAGTTTTATCGCTAGGAGTCCTTAAACCATTATTCCATATAGTATAAGACATGAAAGCGTATTTAATATTATTAACTTCATATATTTTCTGAACAGATGCTGCCCTTGACTCTTCGCTAGTCCACTGCCCCGAAGCTGCTACCTCAGGGTGATTATTCCAATAATTAACAGAATTAATTACACCCCGCTCACCCTTATCCATAGTATGATTAGTAGCAAGAGATACCATATTAAAACCAGCATCTATAAATGCATCTCCAACTTCTTGCGGAGAATTGAATCTAGGATAGCTAGAATAACCCAAGCTAGCACCACCTAATACAGTCTCTTGGTTATAATACGCTAAATCATATTTTGAAGAAATTGGTTTTATATACTCCAACATTGGAACAAAGTTATAAGAGCCATCAGCTTGCTTGGCATCATTATAAACACCCCAATGTATAAGAGCATCACCCACCATAAACAAGCTAGCTTTATATTCTTTTACTTCTTTTTTTTGTATTGGAAGATCATTTCTGTTATCTATTGTTTGTTTTTTATCACTATAAACATCCTTGCCATTATATAAATAAACCCAAACAACACCCAAGCAAACTGCCATTAGAAGAAATATAATGTTGACTTTTTTTATAAATTTTCTTTTTACCAACCGCAACTTCCTACTACTCATAATACACTATACCTTCTTAACAATTTCAAAATCAATTGTCTTTTCATCTTTTGAAGCCCTTATTACTTTTACTAAAAGTCTTTCACCTATTCTATACCTTATATTTGTTCTTTCACCAATTAATGTCATATTTTCCTCATCAAAATGAAAATAGTCAGGCATATCCTTTATCGGTACAAGTCCCTCTATCATATTATCTAACTGCACAAATAAGCCAAAACTTGTAACAGAAGAAATCATTCCATCAAATGTCTCACCTATATGTTCTTCCATATATTCGGCCATTTTCATATCCTCAACTTCTCGCTCACAATCTACTGATGCTCGTTCTCTGTCAGAAGAATGCTCACTTATATAAACTAGCTTTTCTTCCCACTTTTTTATAGTACCCATACTAATATTTTTATCAAATAAATATGTATGCAATAATCTATGTACCGTAGTATCAGGATATCTTCTTATAGGAGAAGTAAAATGTGTATAACAAGTACTTGCTAAACCATAGTGTCCCATATTCTCATAACTATAAACAGCCTTTTGCATACTTCTCAATAATAAAGCGGACAAAATACTAAACTCCGGCTTATCTTCAAGCTGCTTTAAAATCCTCTGAATAGTTGTTGGTTTGAAATTTTTAATATCTCCAGTAACAGAATACCCTAAACTACTTACAAAACTCAAGAAAGATCTAATTTTTTCCTCCTTGGGATACTCATGTATCCTATATATAAAAGGTAGATTCATGAAATATATATGTGTGGCCACACACTCATTAGCAGCAATCATAAATGATTCAATCAACTTTTCCCCAGTACGCTGTTCACGTAATACTACATTGTATGGTTTACAATTTTCATCAACAAGTATCTTAGCTTCATTAACATCAAAATTTATGTAACCGCGCTTAACTATAGCTCTTTGCAATATCTTAGCTAATTCATCCATTAATCGCAAACTTTTTTCATATTTTTCATATCCATCTGGAACCACATTATCTTCTAATATGCTATTAACATTCTTATAAGTCATTTGTATTCTTGACCTTATTATACTTGGAAATATTTGATAGTTTAATTGTTTACCCTGACTATCGAATTCCATTACACAAGATACTGCTAATCTATCAACATTTGGATTAAGAGAACAAATTCCATTTGATAATTCATGTGGTAACATCGGTATTACCCTATCTACCAAATAAACACTCGTACCTCTTTCCATAGCCTCATCATCAAGAGGTGTACCTTCCTTTACGTAATAACTTACATCAGCAATATGTACGCCCAATTCATAATGACCATTATTCAATCGCTTAATAGAAATGGCATCATCAATATCCTTTGTATCATCACCATCAATAGTAAATATTTCTTCTGCCCTTAAATCTGTCCTGTCTTTCATATCCTCTGGCATAACTTCCATTGGAATACTAGCAACTTGCTCTTTAACAGCATCAGGAAATTTGGTGTTTATATTATACTTATAAATAATAGACAAAATATCTACCCCAGGATCGTTTTTATGACCTATAATATCTACAACTTTTCCTTCATATCGCAGATTATCATTTAACTTTCGCACTAGCTCAACAACAACTTTATGCCCATCTACAGCATTTTTACTATATTCTTTTGGAATTTCTATATTCAACTTTATTTTTTTATCATCCAACAAGATATGTCCTTTTCCTTTTTGATCAAAACTAATTTCTCCTATATACTGCTCAACCTGTCTCCTTAATATTTTTAGAACTCTTCCCTCTAACTTATCTAAATTTACTTTACTAGTAATCTCAACCAAGACTATATCATCATGAATAGCCCCATTCATATGCTCAGGAGAAACATAAATATCATTTTCTGAACCTTCAATCTCAACAAAACCAAAACCTTTTCTATTAGCCCTCATCACACCACGCCTCAAATGACTATTCTCAAGCATCATATATTTATCTTTATTAGTATGATATATCACGGTTTCTCCTTCCAAGTCATGCAAAACTTTTAATAATTCTTTAGTATCATCTAACGAATTTATTCCAAGATTATCCTCAATTTCAAAAACAGATAAAGCTTTATTTGTGTTTTGTAAAATATTTATTATCTTATCTTTCATAATACCACCTTCTATAATTTTATTATAACCCAAAATTCACGATATAACTAGTCTCGAAAAAGAGCAAAAAAAAAGGAATTAACCCTAAATGAACATTGAAACTAAACAAATGACAAAAAACGACATTCCCAAGAAAAAAGTTACTCTAGTTATTACTAACTCAGGACCACGTTCTTTTCTTGCTTTAAACAGTTCATTGTTACCACCAGATAAAATCTGCGCAGCACCCTCTGCCTTACCACTCTGTAATAAAACAATAATTATTAATAAAATTGATATAATCAATAATGCTGTCTCCATATAAACCTCCGCCTTAAAATGTACTTATATAATATCACAAAAAACATTTTTATGCAACAAACTATGTCAACTG
>CADCQR010000031.1 GCA_902803685.1 uncultured Erysipelotrichaceae bacterium | reverse complement strand
TTTCTAGGGCACTTTCTAATTCCTTATCTTGTTTGCTACCATAAAAAATCTCATTTGCTTCTTTCATCGTAGAAACATCAGGAATATTTTTTAGGTAGTTCCTCATTTTTATAAAATCATTTCCATAACTTCCTTTTTTATATAGTTCATTAAATTCTTCTTTTGTCATAGCAACAATACTATTCTTCCACTTATTAAATAGCATTGCATAAAACCTATCGGCATCTTCACGATAATACTGACCTTTATTATGTTCTTTATGAACTGTTCTAACTAATTGGCTATAAAATGAGCCCTTTGAACTATTAGCATAGGCATTTATTAACTTTTCAATTATACTTAAATCATCAATGGGATTATTAAGTTTATTATATAATTCGGTTATTTTCATACATTATCACTTATCAATAGTTAATATTCTATTAGATATTTTATCCTTTCTTTTTTATAACTAGTTAGTATATTTAGTTATATTTAGTTATATTTTTATGCTTGATTTCTTATTTGTATGTTTTCTCAATCTTATACTGTATTTAATGTTGATATCTAGATGAGGTTTATTGGTGTTTCTTAAAGAAACCGTTCTAAATCATCGGAATAAGAATAATTTTGTTTTATTTTGTGAAATTTTATGAACTTAGTCTTTGGTTGAAACACTTAGTACTATTATAACTCATTTTTAGGTTTTTTTAGGAGTTTAATAAATATATGTGTAAAACGGTTGACATGACTGCAATGGTATGATAAAGTACGGATTCGCCTACAAAAAAAGGGGATTCAGGAAGTAATAAAAATTAAGTTGAACCATGATGTTCATTTTTTATTGCGCTAAAATAGGAAGTTTATATGAGGAAATATGGAAAAGAATAAAATTTCAGTAATTGTTCCGATGTATAATACTGAAGATTATATTGAAAGATGTATTAGAAGTATAATGAAACAAGCTTATAAAAATATCGAAATATTAATTGTTGATGATGGATCAACAGATAGGTCATTAGAGATTTGCCAAGAATTACAAAGAGAAGATAGTCGTATTAGAATTATTCAACAAGAGAATAGTGGAGTGTCAAAAGCAAGAAATGTCGGAATCGAAAATAGTGAAGGTGAATACATTGGTTTTGTGGATAGAGATGACTATTTAGCTAATGATATGTATGAAAAATTATTAGATTGTATGAATAAGTCTAACAGTGATTTAGCATCTGCTAGAGCATTTATTGTAGGAAGAAATGGTGTTCCAGAAGATTCACAGTATATAAATATGGTAGAAGAGTACGTTGATGATAAATCAATTTTAAAAGCTTATGTTGATGGATTCTTAACTATTGCTGTATGGGATAAATTATTTACAAGAAAAGTAATTGGTGATGTAAGATTTGATTCAACAGTGTTTTGTGAAGATGCAAAATTTGTATTGGATGTATGTAGTAATTCTAAAAAGGTTATATGTACTTCTGAAAGACTTTATTATCATTTAAGAAGATGTGGTAATTCATTAACTAATACTTCTTTTAATGAATTTTATATGACATTATATGAGTATGCTCAAAATAAGAAAGATGAAATAATAAAAAATGATTCAAACTGTGAGCCCGAGGCTCAAAAATTATATTTTAATACAATTTATCATTTGATTAAAATTTATAAAAGAGATTGGGATAGAGATAAATTACATGATTATCAGAAAGATAGAATAAGTTTTTTAATGGATAATATGACAGATTTTTTAAATGATAATTCGCAATATATTGATACTATATCTGCGATACAAGCTAAAGATATTATAGAAATATTAAATTATCGATTAGCTAACGTTTAATGAGGAGAAATAAAATGAATATTATATATATAATTGCTCAAGTATTAGCATTTGTTGCTTGCTTTTTTCACGTAATAAGTATGTAATGCAAAAAGAGAAAGCAAATATTATTCTTTTTTATAATTGGTAATATAGTTGGAGCTTCTGGATTATTATTATTAAAGGCTTATGCTGGGTCGTTAATTCAATTTGTATTTGCTCTTGAAACTATTATTAATTATATATTGGAAATAAAGAAAAAGAAAAATACAATTTCATTGGTAGTATTTTATATAGTATTATCAACTATTACATCAATAATAACTTTTCATAGTTTAATTGATATAATTCCATTGATAAGTGCGATATTACATACAATTACAATTATACAAACAGAGGAACACAAGATTAGGTATATTAATTTTAGTAGTTTAGTATTATGGATTCCATGTTATATAGCCTTTAATGCTATAGCAAATCTAATAACATGTTTATTTGTTGTTGTATCAAATATAGTATCAATACTTAGATATGATATTAAGCTAGATAAATTAATTAGTTTTAATGCTGATAATAAAGAAAAGGCAATATAATAATTAATGAAGAAAAAACATAACTAGCCAAAAACTAATTATGTTTTTTTATTAATTAATTTCAATAATTTTATCAGTATAACCAGTTTTAGATGGAACATCTAATCTAACAATAATATTTAATTTCTTATCTTCTGACAAAAAATATTTCAATGTATTATCCTCAATGGCAATTTTGTAATTGGTAATACTTTTGTTTACATGGTCATTAAAGCTCCTAGAATCGGTCGTTAGAATAGTTTTCATTTTGGTAGTAATTGCTTCTTCAACTTTAGTATTAATATTATTAGATTCAAATTCGGCAATTTTATAGATTTCTTCATAAGATAATTTATTTCCAGTCTTTAAATCGATGTTATAAGTGAAATATTGTGAATCATCTGGATAAGCAAAGTCATCACCGTATTCTAATATTGTTGATAGAATATTTTCATCAACATACTTTTCATAACTACATTTATAATTAACTTTTTCTTTATATCTTGCACCTTGATTATATTTATTAACAGCATTATTAAAAGTGGTTTCGATTTCTGAATTAGCAATTTTAGCATCACTAGAATCTATATTAATAAATGGTACTATGATATCTTTAGCGTAAAATGTACCGTAATTAGTTGAATAATACTCGGAGATTACACGTTTAGTGTATTCAGCATCATAAATCCAATCCTTTGATTCATCTATTTTTGATACATACTTAGATTTATAATCATTTCTGTCTTCGCTATTGTTTTCGTTATCTTTTTTTTCATCTTTCTTCGCTGTTGGTGGAGATTCCAGTTCTCCTTCTTTTATTCTGCTTTTATCGTAAAATATATATCCAGTTAATAATACTGTTGATATGCTAATAGTTGCAATTATAAAATAGACAATAATTTTTCCTTTAGTATTAGTCATAAATAAACCTCCTTATTTTAAGATAATTATAGCACAATATGTCTATTTGAACTAAAAATATTATTGTAATTTAAATTTATTTTTTATTTTTCATATGCTATTTATATTGATATTTACTATATTTTTCTTATTTATTAAACAATATTATTAGTAAAAAATACTAGGCAACATAATTAAAATATGCTATAATTGAGTGCAGTTATTAGAAGAGGTGTTATTAATGAAAAAAAGAAACATAGCAATTATAGCCCATGTTGACCATGGAAAAACAACCTTAGTAGACGGTATATTAAAACATTCTGGAATGTTTAGAGATAATGAAGATTTAACTAATGTATCAATGGATTCTAATTCTATAGAAAAAGAACGTGGAATAACAATCTTAGCTAAGACTACAGCCTTAGACTACAAGGGAGTAAGAATTAATATTTTGGATACGCCTGGCCATGCTGACTTTGGTGGAGAAGTTGAGCGTATTATGAATATGGTTGATGGTGTTGTTCTTGTAGTAGATGCTTATGAGGGTGCAATGCCACAAACAAGATTTGTTCTAAAAAAAGCTTTTGAGGCGAAGGTAAAACCTATTGTTGTTATTAATAAGGTAGATAAGCCAAGTGCTAGATGTAAACAAGTAGTTGATGAAGTTTTGGATTTATTTATCGAACTTGGTGCAGATGATGAACAATTAGATTTTAAAGTAATTTATGCTTCAGCAATTAATGGTACTTGTTCATTAAGTGATGATTTATCTACACAAACAGCAGGGTTTGATGAAATTCTTGATACAATATTAGAAGAAATTCCAGAACCAAAGGGAAATAGTGAAGAACACTTACAATTTCAACCAGCATTATTAGATTACAATGATTTTGTAGGTAGAATAGGAATTGGTAGAGTACATAATGGTAAAATAAAAACTGGTGAAATGGTTACTTGTTGTAGATTAGACGGTACTACTAAAACATTTAGAATTCAAAAACTATTTGGATATTATGGATATAATAGAGTTGAAATTGATTCTGCTGAAGCAGGGGATATTATAGCTATTGCTGGTTTAGCGGATATTTCCGTAGGTGAAACAGTATGTAATCCGGATAATATATTACCATTACCAACATTACATATAGATGAACCTACTTTACAAATGACATTTGGAACCAATAGTTCACCGTTTGTTGGAAGAGATGGAAAAATTGTTACAGCTAGGAAAATAGAAGAACGTTTGATAAAAGAGACTCAAAGAGATGTATCTTTAAGAGTAGAACCTGTTTCAAATGAATCATTTTTAGTAAGCGGTCGTGGAGAATTACATTTAGGGATATTAATAGAAAATATGCGTCGTGAGGGATTTGAGCTTGAGGTATCAAAGCCTTCCGTAATTATTAAAGAAATAGATGGTAAGAAATATGAGCCATATGAAGAGGTACAAATTGAAGTACCAGAAGACTCAATGGGAAATGTTATAGAACAGTTGGGAATTCGTGGCGGAAAAATGGAAAGTATGACTAATTTTGAAAATCAAGTTAGACTTTTATATACAATACCATCACGAGGCTTAATTGGTTTTTCTACGGAATTTATGACATTAACAAAGGGATATGGAATCATGAGCCATACTTTCAAAGATTATGAACCATATGAGAATGGTATAATTGGTGAAAGAAAATTAGGTGTATTGGTTTCTATGGAAAATGGTTCCGCAACTGCATATTCAATCGGCAATCTTGAAGATAGAGGAATTATGTTCATTGAACCGGGAACAGAAGTATACGAAGGTATGATTGTTGGTGAATGTAATAGAGAAAATGATTTGGCTGTTAATGTTGTAAAGGGAAAACAATTAACCAATACACGTGCGGCTGGTTCTGATCATACAGTGGTTTTAAAAAGACCTCGTCCAATAAGCTTAGAGTATGCACTAGATTATATCAATTCAGATGAATTAGTAGAAGTAACACCAAACTTTATCAGGTTAAGAAAAAGAATTCTTCCTACAGAAGAAAGAAAAAAATATGATGCTAGAGTGAAAAATAGTTAGAAAATACTATTTTTTATTTTACATTTTTTTATATTTTGCTATAATTGAAGGTAGAATAGAGGTGTGTGGGATGAGAAAGAACAAAGTACACGCGACAGAAGAATTAGTACAAACGCAAGTTTTAAATATAGATGAAGTAAGAAAAGTGGCAAAATATGAAAGAAAGACTAGTAAAAAACCAGTAGTATTTTTAGGACTTTTGGGCTCAATATTAGTATTGAGCGGATTTGGAACACAAGGGTACATAACTTATAACAACAAAGTTTCAGCTGAAAAGGCAAAACAACAAGCAGTAGTGGCAAGAAAAATAGAAAAAAAGCAAGCTGAAGAAAATAAAAAAGAAGAGACTCCAAAAATAACAAAGAAAGAAAATGAAACGATTTTGACATGCAATAGAGTTTTAACAAATCAGGAAACAGGGTTATCAAGAAGCTCTATGTTTGTTTTCCATTTTGAAGATGGTTTGTTAAAAAGAGAAGAAAAAACATTAACTGTTCAAGTAACAACTGGTGCTGCAAATGGTGAAGCTAATTTCAATAGTTCATATTTAAATTATTCAAATTTACAAACAACTAATATTAATGGTTATTCAATGAGTACAAAGAAATTAACAGGGAAGAGTTTTCAAGTTGCAGTACAAATAGATTTCTTAACATTAAATACGGAAAGTTTACCAGATAGTTATAAGTCAGATGCTGAACTTACTCCAGACTTTACTTTAAATTGTATAGCAGGACCAATTAAAGACGTAGCTGAATCGCTAGGATTTACTTGCTCTATAGAATAATATAAAATAAAAAACTGCATATCATTATGCAGCTTTTTGATTTTTTAATAAAGTTCTTTTTTCTTTAACAGACATTCTAACACTAGATCCATCATCTAATTTACATACTTGTAAATTTAATTTTTGTCTAGATTTAGTAGCGTTTAAAGCATGAGATCTTTTATTTTTTACATTACCAACTCTGTTTGATACATTAACTGCCATTTATATTCCTCCTTTGGTTTTCGTTCTGCTTAATAACTTTAACATAAAAGTCTTTTAAAGTCAAACAAAAACCCTCATTATATAGTGTATGGAGTAAACTTATATACCAATATATAATGTTTTTATGTTAAACTATATAGAGAAAAAGGAGGAATATCATGTTTATTCAGCTTTATAATAAAAGTAATTATACTTTTTTATCATCACTATTAAAAATAGATGATATAATCTCCTATGCCAAAGATAATAATCTAAAATCGATTTCTATTGTAGATACAAATATGTATGGAACAATGGAGTTTATAAAGAAATGTGAAAAAGAAAATATAAAGTCAATTATAGGTTTAGAACTTATTCTTGGTGGATTTAATGTTGTTGTATTTGCTAAAAGTTATATTGGATATCAATCTCTAATAAAATTGTCTACTATTCAAAATGAAAATTTATTATCTATTGAAGATTTAAAAGAATATAGTAATGAGTTAATTGCTGTACTTCCGTTTATATCAAAAGATAAATATTATGAACTAAATAGTATATATAAAGAACTATATATAGGATATGCAAATAAAAAAGAAGAAAAAGAAGCTCTAATTATTAGTAACAATATAGTTTTCTTTCAAGAGAATTTGTATAGTCATCCAAATGAAGCTTCTTTATTACCATATATTTATCGTATAAGAGATGGAAAAACAATTTCTGAAGATGTTGAATATGATATAAATAATCATGCTATATATATTAATAATATCTTAGATTACAGTAATGATATTGGATTAAATAATACTTTAGCTATTGCTGCTAGTTGTAATATAGTCTTTCCACCAGCAAAACTATTATTACCTAAATATGAATGTGAAGATGCTTCTAAATATTTATTTGAATTATGTAAAGTAGGGCTTAATAAAAGATTAAATGGTGATATTAAAGAAATATATAAAGAAAGATTGTCACATGAATTAAAAGTTATAGATGAAATGGGATTTTCTAATTACTTTTTAGTAGTATATGACTTTATAAAATTTGCTAAAAAAAGAGGTATATTAGTAGGCCCGGGTCGAGGTTCTGGTGCTGGATCACTTGTAGCATATTCACTTGGTATAACAGATATAGATCCAATAGAATATGACTTACTGTTTGAAAGGTTCTTAAATCCAGAACGTAAAACAATGCCTGATATAGATACTGATTTTCCAGATAATAGACGTGATGAAGTAATTAGATATGTAGAAGAAAAATATGGTAAGAAAAGAGTTTGTGGAATTGTAACATTTTCTACGCTTAGCGCTAAGCAAGTCTTAAGAGATGTAGGAAAGGTATTGAATATACCTTCTTATAAAATTGATAGTATATGTAAATTAATTCCACCAATGTCTCATGAAAAGTTAGTTGATTTATATAGAAATAATCCAATATTTAAGACCCGTATAGAAGCCGATTCATTGCTTACAAATGCTTACAAAATTGCATTGAGTATAGAGGGATTTCCTAAGCATATATCAGCTCATGCTGCTGGTATAGTTATGTCGGCAGTAGATTTGGATGAAGTAATACCTTTAACAATAGGTAATGATATGTATTTATCTGGATATTCCATGGAATATCTAGAGGAGTTAGGACTCTTAAAAATGGATTTTTTAGGCATAAAAAATCTAACTATAATTGATAACATTATTAGTGAAGTAAAAAAGCAAACTAATGAAGTAATAGACTTTTCTAAAATACCATTAGATGATAAAGAAACATTACATTTATTTGAAACGGCTAATACAACTGGTATATTTCAATTTGAATCTGCTGGTATGAGAAATTTTTTAAGAAAACTTAAACCAAATACTTTTGAAGATGTTTTTGCAGCAATTGCATTATTTAGACCTGGTGCTGCTGTAAATATAGATTCTTATATTAAGAGAAGACATGGAGAAGAACCAATATCATATTTAGATTCATCCTTAGAAAGTATAACTAAAAATACATATGGAATATTAATATATCAAGAACAAATAATGCAATTAGCTAATGTTTATGCTGGATATTCATTGGGAGAAGCCGATATATTAAGAAGAGCTATGTCTAAGAAAAAAGTAGAACTATTGACTGCAGAAGAAGAAAAATTTATAAAGAAGAGTACTGAAAGAGGTCACTCAAAAGAACAGGCAAAAAAAATATTTAATTTAGTTTTAAATTTTGCTGGTTATGGATTTAATAGATCTCACTCAGTAGCTTATTCTTTAGTTGCTTATAAAATGGCCTACTTGAAATGTCATTATCCAACAATATTTTTTAGTTGTATATTAACAAATATAATAGGTAGTGAATCAAAGACTCATGAGTATATTATGGAAGCTAAAGCTAATAATATTGAAGTGGAAAAGCCAACTATTAGTAATAGTGATTCAAAATATATAGTGAAAGACAATAAGATTATTTATCCTATATCTAATATTAAATCAATTGGAATGGTAATATCAGAACAAATAATAAAAGCTAGAAGTACAGGACCTTTTTCTGATATCTATGATTGTATAAGCCGATTATATTTAAATGGAGTAGGTAAAAAAAGTATAGAAACATTAATACAAGCAGATGTCTTTAAAGAATTTGGATATAATAGAGCAACATTAATATTTAACTTAGATAGTTTATTTAATTATGCTGAACTTACTAAAGATGTTGATCCGACATTAGTAATAAAACCTGAAATACAATATCAAAAAGATTATTCAGACGATATATTGTTAGAGAAAGAAAAGGAAGTTTTTGGTTTTTACTTGTCTTCTCATCCTACAACTAATTACCGTAAGGATAATCCGTCATGTATACAACTTAATGAAGTTAGTGAGTATTCACAAAAAAAGATTGATACCTTAATATTAGTAGATAAAATAAAAGTAATAAAAACTAAAAAAGGAGAAGAAATGGCTTTTGTTACAGGGAGTGACGAAACAGCAACTCAGGAGTATACTTTATTCCCTAAAATATACCAAAAGTATCATTATGTAGATAAAGGAAATCTTTTAAAAATACGTGGAACAGTAGAAAGGAGATTAGATCAAATTCAGATTGTTGTAGAAAGAATAAGAAACTTAAAAGGAGAAAATAATGATTAAAAGAATTAAAGATATTTTACATAAAATTTCTAATAAACAAATATATTTAATAAGTTTCATAGTAGCATTAATTGATCAAATAACAAAATCTTTAATTATTCATAATTTAATATTAGCTAAAGAAACAGTAATAATCCCTAATTTTTTCTCTTTAATATATGTTACTAATACTGGGGCTGCTTTTAGTAGTTTACCAAACAAGACATCACTTTTAATAATAATGAGTCTATTTTGCTTAGCTCTAATTATGACAATAATTCAAAAAGAGAAAAATAATAGTATTTTAAAAACTACTTCATTAGGAATCTTAGTAGGTGGTATTGTTGGAAATTTAATAGATAGAATAGTACATAGGCATGTTATTGATTTTATAGCTATTACAATATTAAAATATAAATTCCCAGTATTTAATGTTGCTGATATTTGTATAACCTGTGGAGTATTTATATATGTAATAATTACATTTATAGAGGAAAATAAAATAAAGAAGAGGTGTATCAATGATAAAAGTAGAAGAAGAAATAAATGAACGAATCGATAGTTATTTAGCTAAAAAATTAGAATTATCAAGAAGTAAAATACAAAAATTGATTAAAGATAATTTAGTTAAAGTTAATAATAGAGATGTAAATGTTAGTTATCAAGTAAAAAAAGATGATGAAATAGAGATTGATGATAATTTAGAATATGATATTAATATTGAACCGGAAGATATTCCATTAAATATTATTTATGAAGATGATGATTTATTAATAATTAATAAAGATAGTGGAATGGTTGTTCATCCTGCACCTGGACATTATACACATACTCTTGTTAATGCACTTCTATATAAATTCAATATAACTAGTGGAGAAAAAGAACGACCTGGTATTGTTCATAGATTAGATAAAGATACTAGTGGATTAATGCTGGTGGCGAAGAACGACTATACACATGAAAAATTGGCTGAAATGATTGCTTCAAAAGAAGTAGAAAGAAAATATTTAGCTATAGTTGATGGTGTTATTAAACATGAAACTGGTACTATTGATGCCCCTATTGGGAGGGACACAAATAATAGACAAAAGATGATGGTAACAGATGTAAATGCAAAAGAAGCAGTAACACACTTTAAAGTTTTAGAAAGATTTTCTAATAATACATTAATAGAATGTAAGTTAGAAACAGGTAGAACACATCAAATTAGAGTTCATATGGCATATATAGGTTATCCAGTAACAAATGATCCATTGTATGGTAGAGGAAAAACAACAGAATTTGGCCAAATGTTACATTCTTATAGTATAAAACTTCATCATCCACGTACAGGTATAGAATTATTTTATACTCAAGAACCACCAAAAGAGTTCTTGGATAAGCTGGAAGAGCTGCAAAATCAAAATTAAACAATCTTATATATTTGATTTTATTATAAAAAAGTGTTAATATTA
>CADCQR010000030.1 GCA_902803685.1 uncultured Erysipelotrichaceae bacterium | reverse complement strand
ATTTCCAAAATATTGAAAATCTTATATTTAATGTCATTCCATATTCTAATATTTAGTTTACGTCAATTTTTTATGCGATTGCCTTATTTTTTGTGATTGTGTATAATGGTTTGGGGATTGCATACAAAAAGAGAAAAATCATATTAAATCAATAATAATATTTTTCTTTTTCTAATTAAGTATAAACCACTAACTATTTTTTATTTTATCAACATACCAGTGTATTTTAGATGCCCAAGTATTTCCTTCTGCATATTTTGGTGCAATAGTATCTATTGTATTTAGCCCCCTTGCATAATAATTTGAATATAGATTATTTATAAATCCCATAATACCTTCATCTAAAGTTGCAAAAGACTTGTAGGCACCACCATTACATCCTGGAGATCCCTTCTGGCCACCAACATTATTACATGCTCTAACTAAATATGAACATGAATTTGTTCCACCACAACCAGTTTCGTGAAGGATTATTGCCAAAGCAACATATGGATCTACACCTTTTTCTAAAGAATAAGATGCTATAAGATTTCCTTTTCCCTGTAGGTATCCATTACCAAGGAATGAATCAATCTTAGCAGAAAGTTCTTCAATCGTTAAGCCATCATATACTTCTATTCTAGGTGGAATAATAATAGAAGCAGGAACAACTTCCATCTTGACCTCTTGCAATGGTAAAAAAGCCTCTTCAACTTCAACATTAGAATCTCTGTTTTCAATAATAGCATTAGTTGAAGTAGCAACACTCTTTATATTATTTTGTTCAAAGCTTACATTATTAATATTGCTTAGGTAATTATCACTTTTAACTATCAAAGCAATTGAAATCATCATGATACCAACAATTGATAATATTAAACTTAACATTTTTGCTTTTTTCAATATAATTCACCTCATATGAAAACTAACATTATGATTCTAACTCTTTTTAACAAGAATGTCAAATTGACATATAAAATTATCATTCATGAATCTTAAATGTAAATGGAGCATATTTCTTTATTAGAATTAAACTAACCACTATATATAGAGCACAAACAACTAAGCCTCCAACGGAGAAAACTATACTAGTCATCTTAAGTCTAGCTACATTGTATGCAATAAAATATGTAATAAGATTAACTATTGAATAAGAAAAATTACTAACTTTCATATCGATATTATATGGCTGCAATAAATAATAAACCACAAGATGATGAACAGAAAACAAAACACTGAGTATTAAAATGAATAAGAAAATACTAATTATGTTAATGTAATTATGATCATTCAATAAAATCAATAAAACAACATTGCCAAACGCAACTACTAAGCTGGGTAACAGATTAATTATACTTAACATAGTTAATCTACGTTTAAATAACCCCAAAATGACATCTGGTTGGCGATAAAAACTATATCTTAACATCGCATGGTCGCAATTGAAAAACATTGCCCTTGACACAATAGAGCCACGATTAATTAAATACATGAAAAAAACAAACCAACTAATATGATTGCTCAGTAAACTGTGAAGCATCCTGGCAAAACTATTATCTCGAATTATAAAAAAGACACAAACAAGATAAATTACTAATAAAATTGTAGCATAATTTCTACTACTATTAAGCAATACACTCTTATGACGTTCAAAGAAAATTGTATTAAAATAATCATATCCATATTTATCTTTTAATTTATCATAAGCAATATTTTCATCCTTTTTATTCACATTTACTAAGGAAAGAGAATTATTATCATTATTGCTAAGCACACTGTTCTTATTATTTATTCTCTTAACTAACAACTTATAATCATTAAATGAATTAAAATATAAATAACTGAAAATACTTAAGCCACCAAACAAAAACAAGAAAATAATTATAACTTTTTCACTAACCACAATACTAATCAAAGGTGATAAACATAGCAATAGCAAAGTAAATAATATAGAAAAATACAAAGTCTTATTGTTATACCAAAAGTCACCTTTATTTCTATGATACCAGATATTAAATCCTTCTCCTACAATTCTCAAAAACACTTGTAATGTAGATAATAATAGACTTAGCTTAATACTAACGCCAAAGATATAAAGAAATGATATATTTAAAAGAAAATTAGTAAAGCAATTAAACCATAAAATATATTTCAAATAATCTTTTGCATTCATATTAAAAATTACTATACTTAGATATTTCTTCATACTTATATTAAGTACCTTGTTATTAACAAACATTCCTATTAAACTAAATATTAAAAATAAGTGACAAAAGATAAGTATATTGTTCCCAAATAATGTTGCAATATAATAAATAATACTTATATATATCAACTTAGTAATCAAAAATCTTCCCAAAGATAAAAGTCCAGCAATAATTCCAAATATTATTTTTAACATTTTAGAATTATAACTATCATCAGTAAATAAATCTTTAAAAATAGGTAATTTTCTAAGATAAAATAATAATGAATTAATTGCATAATAAATATCAATTTTTAATGAGTAATACAATGTTTTAATCACTAGAATTCTCCTTTAACATTTTAATTATTTTATCTTTGTACTTCTTAGTATTCATATCATTTTTTTCAACTTTAGAAATCTTTTTTGCATTGAGTAAAACTATCTCATCACACAAATCTAATGCCAATTCCATAATGTGTGTTGACAGTATTATGATGTGATCTTTTTTTAAGCTTTTAAGCAATTTTTTCATTTCCTCTTGAGCAATAATATCAAGGCTTGTCAACGGTTCGTCCAATAATAGTATCTTTGGATTACTAATAATATTAATTAACAGTTGAATTTTATTTTTCATTCCTTGTGAATAATCTCTTAATAATTTTTTTTGATCATCACTATTTAGTTGAACTATTTCAAAATATTCATCAATATTGTACTTTTTCTTATCTGCATTAATGTCTAAATAAAACTTGACAAACTCATAGCCAGTTAAAAACTCCGGAACTACTGGGGTAGTTAAAACATATCCTATATCCAAATAGTTTATAATATTTTTACCATACTCATCTTCCAAATATATTTTACCGCTATTAAAAGTAATATCATTGTTTATGCAATTAAAAAAAGTTGTTTTTCCTACCCCGTTTCTTCCTAGTAAACCATAAATTTTCCCAGATTCAAATTCATAACTAGCATCATCTAAAACAACCTTTTCACCATAATTCTTACATAAATGTTCTACCAATAATTTCATATATTCCTCCAACTAAATTGTAACAAAAAAGTAGCCATAAAACTACTTATCTCTCTGTTGCAATATATAATTATATGCATCTCTGCACATGTCTTCAATTCCCAGTTCAGCTTTCCACCCTAATTCATCATAGGCTTTTTTTGGGTCTGCATAGCAAGCATCAATATCACCGGGGCGCCTTTCAACAATTTTATATGGAACATCCACAGTATTGACTTTTTTAAAAGTCTCTACCAAATCTAATACACTATATCCAACGCCGGTACCTAAGTTATAGAAATTAGCACCACTAACCTTAGTTGCCTTTTCTATTGCTTTTAAGTGCCCCTTTGCTAAATCCACTACATGAATGTAATCCCTAACTCCTGTCCCGTCTTTAGTATTATAATCGTTACCAAAAATAGATAATTCTGCTAACTGGTGGTCAGCCACCCTAACAATATATGGCATCAAATTATTAGGAATACCTTTAGGATTCTCACCAAGCATACCAGACTTATGGGCACCAATTGGATTAAAGTATCTAAGAATTACTGCTGAAAAATTCTTATCTGCTGCACACACATCAGATAAAATTCTTTCAATCATCAATTTTGTTGTTCCGTATGGGTTAGTTGTAGATAACGGAAAATCTTCCTCAATAGGTAAATGTTCAGGATTACCATATACTGTTGCACTAGAAGAAAATACTATATTTCTTACATTATATTTTTGCATCTTTTTTAATAGATTTATTGTACTCAATAGATTATTTTCATAATACATTAATGGTTTTGCTACGCTTTCGCCAACTGCTTTATAACCAGCAAAATGAATTACAGAATCAATATTTTCAGTTGAAAAAATATTTTCCAAAACTTTTTCATCACACAAATCTTCCTGATAGAAAGTAAAATCTTTCCCAGTTATTGTTTTAATCTTATCATAAACATCAATACTAGAGTTTGACAAATTATCTATGACAATGACTTCATAATTATTATTAAGTAGTTCAACAACTGTGTGACTACCAATAAATCCCAATCCTCCGGTAACTAATACTCTCATAAAATCCCTCCATATAGCTCATTGAATGTGTCAGCAACAATAAGCATTTCTTGTCCAATATCGGTTTTTATCTTACCATAAGCAATTGCATTATGCAAGAAGAATTTAAATCGATCCAAAGGTGTCTTAAACACTCTAAATTCAGACATACTTTCTAATGAGTCTAATGATAAATTATTTAAATTAGGCTCCAAATCACACTTAATAACATAATAATATATTTTATTACATACTTTATTACCAGTATTCTCATAATTATTATCATAAGTTGTAATCATAAGAAATGGTCCTGTTTCAATTTCAATATCTATACCTAACTCTTCCCTTATTTCTCGCGACAAAGTATCCTCTAAATCTTCATTTTCTTTCTTATGTCCACCAGGTAGTTGGTATGTATAATTATTTTCAACTATAATTACTTGCTTATATGAATCAATAACAATGGCTTTAACTCTTATAACCTCATAATCAATATCTGTATCAGTTAAATTAAATTTATTAATAAATATTCTTTTCATAATTAATACACAAACCTTTCCCAATATTCCGTCGTATAAGGAGTAACTGTAGTAAAATAATAATCTATAGTCTCACACATGACTTTAGCCTTTAACCATATATAATTACCAGTATTTAATGCATTTATCTTCTGCGATGCCATCATAAATTCAAATGTGCTGGCTCTGTCTTCATATTCATAACTTTGAGCATATGCATTAACAAAGTACGCACTTTCAGAATATGTCTTTTCCCATACATATTTGTAATCAAACTCGCCATATTTAAATCCTTCTGGATTATAATTGTTCCAATTACTATAACCACCACCCTTGGAATACATATAATGTTCCATATAATGATATATCTCATGATTAAAGCTATCAGCAAATGGAAAATCTAACGCAATAGATATAATAACCCTACTTTGATTTCTGTCGGTAATACCGGTCACGTTAGGGGCTGAATATCGTTGAATGAAATATACAGTTAAGGGTAGCCCACCCTTTTTCGTTTCCTGAAAAAAGCCATTAGGATACAATGCCATATTTTCCTTTAACTCATTTAATGCAGTATAAATGGTTTCACTATCATTTACCGATGTTACACTATATCCGCCTACAGAATATCCCTCAGTTTCATTACCATATTTTATCAAAATTCCGTATGTATTCTCAATTTCTTTTCTCAATTTATCATTAAGCTGTTCAATGGATAAACCATCTGCAGAATGATAGGTGCTATTTGGGGAACTAATATTACTATTATTAGTAGTGGTGCTATTAGGAATTTCATTTGACGCATTACTATTATTAGTTGAGCTGTCATTCACTGTATTATTACTATTTGGAGTACTAGGAGTTTCAATTTGAGGATTATTATTGCTAGAATTATTCGAAGTACTCCCAGATTCAGAAGAACCATTGCTACTATCAGGATTAGAAGTAATATTTGAATCCTCAATCGTTGTAGCCGGGATATTATCATTTTTTATAGCAACTAATTCTATCTTGTCTCTACTATCAAAATCAAAATACATTCCAAAAAAAATTAAAAAAAGAGAAAAAATCACCAAAACAAAACCTAATTTTAATCTAAAGTTTCGCATAATAAAATTCCTCCTTACTATAATATAGTATAGCAAAGAGGAACATATAAATCTAGAAAAAATATACAAACCCAGCGATAAAAATTACTAATAAAATTATTATGAATATCAAACCTATATTAACTTTTCCACTGTCATTAAAATCTGAACTACTTTTACCTATATGAGTATCAGAATTCATACTATTTAGAATATCCTTTATATAATAAGCATCTTCAAATGTTAATCCATCTAATGTAAATTGATCATTGGTATCTGTAAGTAGTCTAAAGGTAACAATATTATCTTGATTAACATCAACAAAGTCACTAAAAACCACGTCATTATGTTCATTAAAGGCTTTTAATATAGGTGTTATCATATCATAAAATTTTCTATCTGAACAAAACTTAAATTTACAAATGCTATTCTTTTCACCATTTTGTTCTACAACAGAAATATTACATTCAACATCTCGACCAAAAATACTGAAATTATATAAAATGGAATTGTCTTTTCTTGAAGTGCTAGATACTTCAATTATCTTTTCCAACAATTCTTGAATTTCTTTATTAACCATAAACTCACCTTTATGCCGCTTTAGCTAATACTTTATTATTTGCTAAATTACTCATTTTGTTATATAATTCCTCGGCACCTTTAATATCACCGTTTCTATACAATTCCTCTGCTCTTGCATTCATTTCTTCTAAGCTCTCATCATCATCACATAATAAATTATTTGTATTACTAATTGCTTCATCTGTGAAGAAACCACGATCATACAATTTATCACATTCTTCTTTTTGTGATTTAATCAACATGGACATTTGTCTAGAATTAATAATAATAGCTTTTTCCTGTGCATCATCACTTTTTGCGATGGCCTTTAAAACTGTTCTAGATTGGTTTGAATTGTCATCTATGTTATCATTAATTTCTTCAGGTGCTTCTAAATTAGATTCTTCAGAAACGTTCTGACTAAAAACTTCTGAAGATATAATATTTGGTTCATTAGTTGTATCTGTTCCACTACTCTCTATATTTTCTTCATTAATTGAAAAAGGTAAATCAACTATTTCTGTGCTTTTTATTTTCAATTCACTAGCTTCAGCATTATTACTATAGTCTATGGTATCAGTCTCAACTAAATCTGGCAAGGTGTCATCGCCACCATCAAACTCATCCTGTGAATCATCAACTTCAAAGGTAACACTAGAATCATTTTCTTCCTGCTTTTCTACGGTATTCGCATGCACATCATTGTCATCATCTGCTGGTAATAATGGTTCAAAAGCTGCTGTATCTTCGTTAGGACTGATGTCAAACGTTGCCTTTAGTGTATCTAAAGACATTGGAGCATCACCTGTACTCTTCTCAACATTATTAAAATTATCAGAAAGAGGCTCCATAATAAGCTGTGGCTCATCAGCAATTTCCACGTTTT
>CADCQR010000029.1 GCA_902803685.1 uncultured Erysipelotrichaceae bacterium | reverse complement strand
AAATGATTCTGAGGAGTATTTATTAAACGGGGATAATGATGATGATTTGAAAAAAAGGTTAATTGCTTCTATAGCAGAGGCATAATCTGATAAGTTAAATTAGGAAAATAATGTTTATTTGTACAACAGGATTTCCCAATGATAAATTGTTGTTCAAATAAAACATTTTATGGGGTTTATAGTATTTAATTAAAGGAGGATGGTTATATGTTAATACAGGGGTCTATTTTTAGTGGTATATGCAAGGATAAACTTAACACCATAAGGGCAGAAGAATTTAGTAAAAGAAAAGCGTTGGAAGATGCTCAATTTTGTATACAGAACGCATGCTATGGCAAAAGATTTAATAATCTCAATCCTAGTACATATCATGTACATAATCCCAATATGTATTTAAATACTTCTGATAATATAAAAGGAATTAATAAAACTATGCCTAAAGGGAAAAGTGTATTGACAGTAGCTTCAAGTGGCGATTATATTATTGAATCATCTCTTAATGGGGCTGATAATATTGTTAGTTTTGATATTAATGAGTTTCAATATTATATTGCTACGTTTAAGCTTTGGGCTTTACAAACGCTTAGTTATGAAGAGTTTAAATCATTTTTTCTTAATGAAGATAGTCCCAACTTTTTGTCTTCAAAATTGATGGAAAAGGTGATTTCGAAATTTCATGGAGAGCCAGCGTATTATTTTTTTGATGAGATTCGCAAACAAAGAGCTGAGGAAGAAAACTTTTTAAGAAATGAAAAGTCTGCTTTTCTTGAATTGGTTGGAGAAGTTCCAGATGAGTTGTTAAAAAGATTTCTAGATTTAAATTACTCACATCCGATGAATACGCATTATTTATTTAAAACGTTGAATGGTAATAAGTTTTTTACAGATTTTTTGAGCAGTGAAGAAAAGTATTTGCAAGCTAGAAAGAAAGTCCAAGAGGCTAATATATCGTTTGTCATAAGTGATGCTAGAAATGTAAATAAATTGGTGAGTGATCAACAATTCGATTCAATTTATTTATCTAATATATCAGCGTTTTTAAGACCTTATGAATTTTTAACAGCTATAAATAATTTAAACCCATTGCTAAATAACGAAGGAGCTATATCAAGTTATTATCAATGTATGCTAAAGTTGTGGTTTGAAGCAAAAAAAAGAAATAGGGATTATCGTGTCGCAGATCTTTATCTAGCTGGTAATCCGGGAAATAGTTTTTATTATACGGAAATGCTTGCTGGATATGGCTTATTAGTATATTCTGAATATAAAACCGAAACATTTGAACATTCGAGGGGAGATATAGATAGGGATGTTGATTTAAAAATATACAGAAAATAAAATATCAGTATATAAAACCGATATTTTATTTTTTTATGAATATTTATATATACTTATAATATAATTTTTAGATTTACTAGTTCCAATAATACCATTAAATTTAAATTTACCGTATTTACGAATGCTGAAAGTATCTCCAACTTTTAGCTTTATATTAGCCCTCTTTAATAGAAAATTATTGTACATAATTTCATCATCTTTAATTTTATTTTCTATTCTAGCCCTAGAAATATTAATAATTTTTGAAATAATAGTATCTATTCTTTCGCTAGAAGCCACTATTATTATTTCTTCGTATTTACGTTTATACTCTTTTAGAAAGTCAATACCTAATCTTTTTAGAGTAATAGAAGAGTTTTTAACTGTAGTAAAGTTTGCTTCAAAGTAATTTTGAAAATCTTTAAATATGTAAATATAATATTTGTTATCATCTATTACAATATCACCGAATACTTCGTCAGATATCTTGAGTGCGTATATACTTCCTAAAATATCTTGATGTTTTAGCTTTACAGTACTGCATATTTCATAGAGAATAATCTCTGGTAATGATTTAGTATATAAGATAATCTTTTCACTATCAGGATATGGTAAAAAGACATTAAAGTTTTGCTTCTTTATTTTTCCTTTTAAAATTGTAGCTTCTTCTTTCTTTAAAAAGAATGTATAATTATCTTTCACTAATTTATTGTAATTTTTTTCTATGTTATACATATATATCTCCTACGATAGGAGTATTATAACACGTTTTTTCTATAAATACTCTTTTATTTGTTCGACGTATTCTTCCTGTATATCTATGTATTTGTTTATCAGACTTATAATCCTTTTATCTAAGTCAGAATGATTTAAAAATTTTCTTCCTTCTATAATTCCCATATTTAGTCCTTGCATAGCCATTTCACTTAGCTTTGATGTTGTACTATCAGTTATAGTGCGTATTTGAATTCCATACCATGTCATGATTTTTGACAAAGTGGATGTTTCTTTTACTTCTTCATCACTAAATTTATCATGAATTTTTTGAATGGCTATTGATAGCTTATTATATTCTTTTAGTAGAGACGCCACTACTTTTTTGAAGTTTTTATCTTCTGCTTTTTCTAGAATTACATTTAGAGCGTCAATTCCCATGCAACATCCTTTATTTAATTCATTAAGTACAATTATATTATGATTCATTATAATCAATCCTTTCCTAACTAAAAATAAATTAACTTTCATTATGTATTATGAAAAAAAATAATAAATATATACAAAATGTTCTAAAATATCGTATAATTAAGATAGTGGATAAAAATAGGTAATTTATCATACTGATTTAAAATTTATTGATAAATTTAGTAACATAGTTTAATAAAAAGATAAGAGGTGTTAGTAGTGGGTTCTTATAAAAAATATTTAAAAATGTCGGCATTTATTAATTTTGTTTTAGGATACTTTCTTTTAAGTAAGGGGTTTATAGCCATAGCATTTTTTATTTTAGGTCTTTTATTAATTTCTTATTCTAAAGAAGAGGCTAGTGAATTATGTCATAAGAAAAAGTTTTTAACATTTATATTAGTTTTTTTGATTATTGGTAATCTTCTATCTGCAATATTTCTAATATTAGCAATGAATGATTTAGAAAAGGAAAAATCATATAAAATTGATAACGACGGTAAGACTCGGCGTCTTAATAATGAAGATGAGCAAATATCTAGTGAGTCAAAAAAAATCGATTTATTATTAAAACTTGGTGTTGGAATGGTGTTTGCTTCTGGCGTATTATTTGCTACTACGACTTGGAATTCAATTGGTAGTATTGTAAAATTAATTGCTTTAGTAATTATGGGATTCCTTTTTTTAGGTCTATCTTATTTTACAGAAAAGAAGCTAAATATAAAGAAAACCTCTTATATGTATTGGTTTTTGAGTATGTCCTTTTTCTTTTCAATTATATTGGGTGTTGGATATTTCGGTATATTAGGTGAACAATTATCTTTTGATGGTGATTATAAAGATATTATGTACAGTATTACATATTTATATCTAACTATATTAGGAATAATTTCTTATTTGAAATATAGAAATAGAGTTATAACTAATGCAATATACACTGGAATATTTTTGGCAATTAACCATTTCCTAATAGGAATAGGAAGTCCAGCTGAATTATCTTTACTTCTAATGTCAGCCATTAATATGTGTATATGTCTTTTTGTAGAAAAAGATAGTAGTTTATATAACTTTAGTGATATTATCTGTTACATTCTTGCTTTTAGTATAATAACAACTAATGGTAGGGAGTTTGCGTTGTTTTATTTGCTTGCTTCTATAGTATCTATAGCTAATCTTATATATAATGCTAGAGAATCTAAAAATGATTTAATTGAAATAGCGTCGATTCTTACAGCTTATGCCTTGGTATATTCATTGATGATAAATTTAGATGCGGGCTTAGCTCCAGCTTTGGCTATGTTATTGACAACTTTGTTTACTATTTTAATAAATATAGACGCTATATATTCTTTTGATAAGTCAAAGATATTTAATACTGTGATGTACCTAACAAGTTATATGATTTTGTTTTTAATATCATTTGGTAGTGTAGAATTTCAGCCTCTTGTTATTTCAATAATTTTTTCTGCATATTGTGTTGCTACAAAATTCAACTATGATAAAACAGTTATTGATAAATATTTATTTCCAACTTCATTATTTTTTAATGCAGTAGGTGTTGGATATTTTGTTAATTCTATTGCATCTAATATACCAATAGTTATATTTACTGCTATTCTTACGTATGCATACATGATTGTATATTTATTGTCAAAAAATACTAAGGGAAAAACTTATTTGTATTATACAATCTTTTCTGTAATTCTTACGGCAATATTAAATATAGATGATTTAAATGGTATAGTTCAATTGATTGCTATTTTCCCACTTATTATTATTTTTATACTATATGATTTAAATAGTGCTGATAAAACAGAAGGAACATTAATGCTGATGACTATACTTTCTAATGTTTATATTGCATTAGTTGGTTGTAATTTATTTGCAGAAAGATTAATAAATATTGTTGTTGCTTTGGTTTTATTTATATTATTTATAATTATAACTAGAAAAGACAAATATTATAATACAATAAGTAATTTTAGTGTTCTTTTGCCTTTATTAGATGCGGTAAATTCAATAGGATCATCAATTCCTATTATATATTCCTATAAATATTTATTAGTAAATATCATAGAATTTTATACATTATATTTGCTTTTAAGATATTTCTTTACTAATAAAGCAGAAAGACAGGCTTTTGCATTAATTGGATCACTTATTATAATAATACAGGTATTCTTTAATACTGATGCTATTGTAGCTCTTTATGTTGGTATTGTTAGTTTTATTATGATTTTTGTAGGATATTATTTTAAGGATTATGAAAAACTGTTTATTACAGGAATTATAATTACGGTATGCAATATAATTTACCAATTAAGGGAGATATGGATTCAAGTGCCTTTTTGGTTATACTTACTGGTAGGTGGATTGAGTATAATTGTATTTGTAACTTATAAAGAAATAAAGAATATGCAAAGTAAAAATAATAAAAAATAGGATAGTGTGTGATGTGACCCCTAATTAGTAGACAACAATAAAAAAATAGGTATATTAAAAAGAGAAAAAGTCATCTTAACCTTTGACTTTAATCTAGTTGTATTATAAAATAATATCCATTCTTCTACAAGTTGAATATATTCTTGTAAAGATGTAATATTATTGTTGTACAAAGTTTCTTTTTTT
>CADCQR010000028.1 GCA_902803685.1 uncultured Erysipelotrichaceae bacterium | reverse complement strand
CAATATAAAAAGATTGAAAAATCAATCCTCTTACATTTTTCAAAGATTTTACTGAAAAATCCCCAAAACTCTTTACACTAACCAAAAGCACTAATTTATTATTACAAAAGATTATCATCTGATTTACTAGCACTAGCAAAAGATTTATTTCTTAGTTCTCTATATAGATTACAATCGTTGTATACATCATCATTCAACCCTTTAGCAACTACTTTTCCATTATCTAGTACTATTACCCTATCTGCGATTTCCATCATTTCTGGTTTATGTGTAATCATTATAATAGTATGATCCTGCCTTAAATCTTGTAAAATACTCTGAATTTTCTCAGTAGTTGAATCATCTACATTACTAGTAACTTCATCAAATATTAGAATTTCAGATTGTGTTAGTAAGGCTCTAGCAATAACCAACAATTGTTTTTGTCCTTCAGATAATAACATATCATCACTACTAATAATAGTATTATATCCCTTTGGAAGGCTCACTATAGAATCATGAATTCCTACTCTCTTGCAAGCATCAATTTGATTAGCTACATTACTATCTACCAAGGCTAAATTATCCCTAATACTCATTTCAAACACGAATGGTTTTTGAAAAACTCCTGAAACATTTGTAGAATGCGTCTTTTTTGAATAATTATAAATGTTTTCATCATCAATCAATATACTCCCTGATTTAATCCTATCTAATCGATATAATAAGTTGCCTATAGTAGTTTTACCAGAACCACTATGTCCAACAATAGCAGTTATCTCATTAGGATATATTTTAAATGAAACATTGCTTAAAATATGTTTATTATTTATTTCATAATTAACCTTATTAAACTCAACTGACCCATTAATATAATCATTGTTTATATCACCAAAATCGAAATTGGTATCAGAAGTATAATCTAATATATTTTTAATTCTTTTAACTCGTATACCATAATTGCTTAAATCTAATAAATAATCTAACATTGTATCAGTACAAGTTATTGCCAATTCAAAATAACTAACTAATAAGACTAATCTATCTATCTTCATATAACCTGCTGTTACAAAAAAGGCTAATAAAATATATAATACTATTTTTCCCATATACACAATATATGGCATCTCACAATATCTATTAGTCATAGCATGACGCTTATTTTTATATTCCTGACTCCATTTTTTTCGAGTCTTATCCAAATTTTTATTTAAATTTGGCAACATATTTAGAGACTTAACTGGTTTTAAATTAACCAACATTTGATTCAATGTATCAATTACTTTATCTTCATATTTTCTAGTTCCCTCATAGTATTTAGAAACTTTTCGAGAATTACTATTCATTAAAATTAAATAAATTAAATCAATAGCCAAAGCTAAAAAAGCTACAAGGATATTATATCTACTAAATATCAAAGAAATTACAATCAATTGAGCAAAACCAACCAATGCCTCCGAAGCAGAATCCATAACATCCACTAAATATCTTATATCATCACTAGCAGTATCCATTACTTTACCCTTTGATATTTTGTTGAAAATAGAATCATTATTAGCAACGTGATCAAACAACTTTTTTTGAACATCTAAATGATAATAATCTGCCAAAACAGTATATGTATAATAATTCCAATGCAACATTGAAAAGTGCAATACATAAAAGAATATGTATAATATTACATAGTACCAAATTCCACCAAAATTATTTTCTGTTACAACAGAAATTATTCCAGCAGTAGCAATTGGCGGTAATAAGCTTGACAAATTATAGAGAAAACAACTAACAAACATTTGAACTACTACAAACATCTTATCGTTTGCTATTGAATTTAAAGTTTTTACTGTATCAATATATCTTTTCATAAACATCTACTCTTCTATTTTATATTTTTTTCATATTCAACAGCTGTAACATCATACTTTTGAATTTTTGAAATATAATTTAATATCTTCTGAGATCCCCAACCAACAATAGCTAAAATAAAGAAATAAATACAACCAAATATAGTGAATTCTGGTTTAGAATTTTGGAATAACCCAAGTATGGCAGCTCCAGCACTCATTGAAGTAACTATTGTTAAACTATTTACCGACTTGCTTGTAACATCTGATTTCAAACCGGCAAATTGTCTTTGTGCTGCAGCAACATAGTTTTCTGTCATTGTCCATAGATATTGAATATATTGCAATGTATTACGTAATGTCTCATATCTATACCCAGAAATTTCCAAGAACTCAGATAGTTCAGAATCATTCTTAGCAATTCTTTCTCTAGTAGTTATATAAGTACCCATTTGCTTAATTCTTCCGTCTATCAAATTAATTGTTTTAGCATATCCATCTAACCTAGTTGTAAACTTAACAATATCAGAACCTTTTACTTTTACATTGCCTTTTACATCATCAATTTTTTCCCAAATAATCCTATGAATATTTAAATACCTATGCAATTGCCCTTTAAACTCTCTAATAAAGACCTGTTCTTCTATATAACGCTGAATTTCTTCATCAGACTTTTCTTTGTTGTTAATGAAATAATATTTATCACCTCTTAAGACATCATATTTATCATTATTAAATTCAAAATATTTTTGTCGTTCAGTTTTAACCAATAATTCTTGCATTTCCTCTTGTGATGCTTTATCACAAACAATAAAATAAGGATATACGCTTTCTATAGAAGCAAGTTCTTTAGGAACAGGCGCACCCAAACTAAATAAATAGCTAAGTGCAGGAGACAACTTATTTTCATAATAATCTTGAACTGCATCAATATCATTCATCAATGTATCATATGAAATATTACTATTACATAAAACTATAAGGCCGTCTTCAAAAAGCTTTACGGAAATGCCTACCCCCGTCGTAAATCTTATAAACTCTTCTCCGTTAACACCGTATTCTATATTTCCTATTTTTAAATTCCTACGATATTCATTTAATTTATTATCATCTAATTTTAATTGAGTCTTGCATTCCCTCAAAAAATCATATATCTCAGACAATTGAAGCATTGTCCTTTGGAACCAGCCGCCTATATAAACACTACTAATTTTCATTCTACTACCACCTATTCTACATTTTTTATAAAAAATTTAGCATCCATCACATCAAAACCATATTTATGATATAGACCATGTGCTGCAACTCTAAAATTTTTAGACCATAATTCTACGCACTTACAATTGTGTTGTTTTGCTATCTTAAAACACTCATCTACCAGCATAGTCCCAATATGGGCGCGTCTTAAATTGGGTTTTACACAAATATGATTTAATATTGCATAAGTATTCATTCCCTCATAAATTGTTGGAATAACATTTATCTTCGCATGAGCAACAATTACGCCATTTAAAACACCTATTAGGTAAATTTGATTTCTATCCAACTTATTCTCCTCAAAAACTTTCCTAGCATACGCTAGACTAGTATTTTCATCAAAGCACTCATTACACAACGCTACAATTCCATCAATGTCCCCTATAGTTGCTATTTTAAATTCTATCAATATAACCTCTCCTCTTCATCATGCATTGTCATATAATACAAACTATAATAAATATACTATAAATTTCCAAAAATTTCCTCAAAAACTTAAAATAAATAAAAAAAAGTAACTATTTATATAGTACCTTCCCATAACCCATTTAAATTACAATACGCATATACTTTACCACTATTTACTTTATCAAATTCAGCAACAGGTTTATCCGTTGGTTGCAAATCCTTTTTATAAACATTTCCATCGCTTATCGAGGCAATCCACACTATATAATGTTGCTCTGTAGATGAATGCTCATATTCACCAACTTTAACTATTATTTTATCACCATTAACTTTACACATTGGAACGTGTTCTTCTATTAAAGCATCAATTTCATACATTGGAATGTGTTTTTTAGTAAATCATCACCTTCTACAGCTTTAATTTCTACATATTTGTCATCATTTAATTCATCACTAGAAATTACAACATCAAAATTTTCAATATTTTTATAAAAATCTCATATATCCCTCCTACAAGGATCATATATCAAATACATATTATTTAAAAGAAATATTATTATCTTTGCTGGATACATTTCTAATATAAAATGTATCAATAGCAATATTAGATTCATCTGCTAAAGGAAATCCTTGTAACAAATTATGAAATTTTTGTAAACCGTCACTAAAAAAATCGCAAAACACATTAAATCTAGTATCTTTATTATTAATCCCGCGCAAATAGTTCATAACGGCATCATCATGTTTAGAAATAATATCACATATTTCATTATATTTATATAAACCAAATAAGGATTCTGTAACGACATTATTAGGAAATTCTATATCATCAGAACTAATTTTAAAATTTTCAAAATTAATAAAAGTCTTTAGCGCATCCCTGCTTCTTACATCCAAATCATCGGGAAAATATCTAGTAATTATATAGGCCTTTAACCTATTAAACGATGCATTGCTTATCATGTCTATATAATCGTTATAGGTTGCTACGTTAGTATATAAACTTTTTTTATCTTTAGAAGTCCTAAATGCACCGCAGTGACATATTCCATAATAGGAATCATCAACTTTTGCACAATGAGGCAATACAACGCCTAAAGAATTAATAAATTTAGGATGTTCAAAAGCTAATAAATTCAATATACTAATAACATTACTTAAATTTTCATAGTTAACATAAAGAATCAATCTATCATTATTGGAACTGCCATTAACCTTATCAAACGCTTTCATATCAAAATTAATATCATTTTTCATACATTCTATAGCATAATCTTTTAGAAATTTTAGCGTTTCAATATTGTATGGAGTATTAATGTAAATCCGAAAAAGAGCTTTATCCTTATATATACAACCACAGTGTTCAGTACGAAAATCAAAGAATTTAATATATAACTCCGCAATACAATCTAAAATTTCCTTATCACAGCCTATATTTTTTCCCATTAAAACACTTTGAATATCACTTAAAGCTAGAGACTCTAATTTACATATTTTCTCATCGTTTAAGCATTGAACAAACGACTCCTTAAAGGAATTCAATTCACCATTATGATAATGTTTTGAAGCAGCATGAATAGCACTATATATAACTTCAGAACTAGCCTTGATAAATTCAAGGGGCGAAATAGAAGAATCGCCACTCCTATTTTTGCTTTTACAAAAAGATAGCCTTCTAACATTAGATTTATTATATAATAATTGTTGATTATATAACTCTCTACACAGTACTTTATTGGTAAAAGGCTTAGTAAATTGATTTAAATGCAATTCATTGTCACTACACATTAAATATAAATCACTAATTTTAAAACCGCTAGTATAACACAATTTATTTAGATTATCGTACTCTGACTGCAACTGACTATAATTTATACCAACACAACTATTAACTCTGTAATAAAAGTTCTCTATTTTTTGTAATAATTCATCAAAAGACATATTATTCCCAATCCACTTTCTCTAAAAATTCTAACGGACAATTACCATTTTTAAAGCTTATACCAATATGATTCAAAGTACTAAAATTCACATAAATAGAATCATCATATTTAGAAAAATATTCTTTTTTGGTAACATTCTCATAATACTTTTTATCTAAAATCTTATTATCACTATTACTCATATCAAAGCCATAGAAAATATCAACCATATTTTTTTGAAGTCCCTCATCATTTAGATTGATCCTATATATATCCTTAAATTTAGATAATTCAAATAT
>CADCQR010000027.1 GCA_902803685.1 uncultured Erysipelotrichaceae bacterium | reverse complement strand
AACTGGTCTAGCAGTACCAGAGCCAAAAGGCGAAACTGGTCTAGCAGTACCAGAGCCAAAAGGCGAAACTGGTCTAGCAGTACCAGAACCAAAAGGCGAAACTGGTCTAGCAGTACCAACTCCAACCCCAATACCTCCTAAAGTAGCTGACCCAGTTGTAGTTGGACATAAACGACAAGTGATTATCCCTCCTCCAATTACTAGAACAGAAAAACCAATTGAAGATATTATAGATATGCCAAGCAGCACAGTTACTATTGTGCCACCATCACCGACTGATCCACCAATTCCAGTGACAACGACACAAATTCCAATTCCAGTGACGACGACACAAATTCCAATTCCAGTGACAACGACACAAATTCCAATCACAACGCCAATACCGACAACCCCAATAGTTACATATACACAGGCACCTGTCGCAACATATACAAATCCACCAGTAACGGAATATGTATCAATACCAAATACAGGAATTTCTGGTGGAACTCGTCAAAGTAGTGGTATATCAAATTCTGTAATAGCTGGCGCAACTATAGGCGCAGCAGCAGGTGTTATTGGTACTATAGCTAATGCAATACATAATAAGAAAAATTCTGATGATAACGAAGAAGAAGATGAAGACGAAAATAGAAATAACAATGATGAGGAGATTTTATGAAAGAGAAATTTTTACCAATAGGTAGTGTAGTTCAGTTAAAAGAAGCTAATAAAAAAATAATGATCACTAGTTACTTAGTTTTCGGAACTGGAGAAAATAGCAATCCGAAGATATTTGATTATGGTGCATGTCATTTTCCAGAGGGAATTATTGAAAGTGATCATACCATCGCTTTTAATCATGATGAAATAGATAAAGTGTATTTCGTGGGATGTCAGGATGATGATCAAAAGCAATTAAATACAATATTAGTTCAAACAGAAGCTGAAGTTAAAAGGCAATTTTATGATAGTGTAAAAGAATCCAATACAAATGAATAATTGAGGTATAAAATACTAATTAAGAATAAAAATACTATTGGTAGTTATGGCTCGTTTACTACTATTAATAATCACAACACTATAAATATCCTCGCTATGCCAAGTTTGACAAAAACAGATATTTATGTTAAAATTCATACATAAATCTTTGATGAGGATATGACTTTTATAAAGTTTTAGTAGAGAGTTATCGTTTGGTGAAAGATAATAAAATTGATTAAAAGTTTCTACCTTTGAGTGAAATGCAAACATTTTCGGTTAATAGCCGTTATTCAAATTAAGTGAAAAAAAGGATGGTACCGTGCTTTATGCACTCCTAAGGTATCATCTTTTTTGTTATTTTGGGGGGATGAGCAAAATGAAAAATATTTATAAGTGGATGATTGAACGATCCTGAGTATTAATTAATACTAGAACTAATAAGAAAGGAATAATTAATATGATAGATATAAATAAAATTAGAAATAATAAAGAATTAGTTGAAAAAGCATTATTAAAAAGAATGGATAATGTAAATTTAGCTGAGCTATTAGAATGGGATAGAGAAAAACGACAAATTGGTACAATAATGGATCAGTATCGTGCAGATAGAAAAAAAGCAAGTGATAATATTGCCAATTTAAAAAGAGCAGGAAAAACTGTCGATGACATAGTAAAAGAAATGAAAGAATTAGGAAATAAAATAGATGATGGGATGATTAAATATAATGAATTAGATAAAAAGATATTTGATTATTTAGCTGGTCTACCTAATATTCCTGATGACGATATATCTGCCGGCGGAAAAGAAAATAATGAGGTCATAACGAGGCATTTAGAACAACGTGTTTATGATTTTAAATTGAAGCCACATTATGAGATTTTAAGAGATTTAAAGATGATAGACTATGAGCGTGGTATAAAGATAGCTGGAGAAAAAAGTTGGATTTATACGGGGATAGGTGCTAGGCTTGAGTGGGCATTAATAAATTATTTTATTGACACGCATTTAAAAAATGGCTTTCAATTTATGATGCTGCCTTATATGTTAAAATATGATTGTGGCTTTGGAGCTGGTCAGTTTCCAAAATTTAATGATGAAGTATATATGATTAAGAATGAAGATGGTAATGAAAATAACATGAAGTTTTTATTGCCAACGGCCGAAACAGGGCTTGTAAATATACATAGTAATGAAATAATTAGTATGGATGAGCTTCCAAAAAAATATTTTGCTTATACCCAGTGCTTCAGAGTTGAGGCAGGTAGTTCTCGTGAGGAGGAAAGAGGAACGATTAGAGGTCATCAATTTAATAAAGTAGAGATGGTTCAGTATGTAACTGAAGATAAGACTGAGGAAGCATTTACTGAATTATTAAATATTGCAGAGGGTTTAATGAAAAGTTTGGGACTACATTATCAAGTAAGTAAACTTGCTGCTGGTGATTGTGCACAGGGAATGTGTAGGACTTATGATATCGAAGTTTGGATTCCAAGTATGGGAATATATAAGGAAGTAAGTAGTGTATCTAACAGTAGAGATTATCAAGCAAGAAGAAATAATACAAAGTATCGTGATAATGCGGGAAATTTACATTATGTATCTACACTAAATGGTAGCGGATTAGCTACTAGTAGATTGGTTCCAGCTATTGTTGAGCAATATCAAAATGCTGATGGTAGTGTAACTGTACCAGAAGTTTTAAGACCATATTTAAGT
Organism: uncultured Erysipelotrichaceae bacterium; assembly: GCA_902803685.1. Next base: position 7,751 of record CADCQR010000027.1, on the reverse strand, counting down.
GGAATAGAGGTAATAAAATAAAAGCCAAAAGTCCTTTTAGACAAATTGGTATGCTACATTTATAATGTATGGAGTGATGTTATGAATAGAATTAATTCAACTGATTTATATACCGAAAGATTAGATTTGAGAATACCTAGTATGGAAGAACAATTTCAACTGTGGCAGATTTTAATAGATGAAAATATTAACCAGTACTATTTTCCTACACCAGATAGAATATTCAAAAAGAATAATCTTAGTAAAACTAATCTTGACGATATAAAAAAAGCTAGAAGAATATTTATAGAACAGATTTCAGATTGGGAAAGGCAAAAACAATTTTATGAAGATAAGATTGAAAGTATAAAGCGCCAAGATGATAGTAAAAAATTTACTTGGAGTATATTTTTGAAAGGCACAGATATTGTTATAGGGCAGATAACTTGCCAACCTAAAGATAATGAGCCAGAAAATATTAGAGATGTTGGTTGGTATATTGCACCTGCATATCAAGGAAAAGGATATGCGACAGAAGCAGCAACTGCTGTTTTAGACTTTATGTTCAACACCGTGGAAATCACAGAAATTAGAACTGGTGCCGCAGAAATAAATCTTGGTTCATGGAAATTAATGGAAAGGTTGGGCTTTGAGTATACTGGAACGAAACAATCGTCGTATTTTAAAAATGATGAAATATTAACATCAAAAGAATACTATTGTAATAGAGAGCTATTTATGAATAGGAAACCGTTAAAAAGGTTATAATTTTTAACTTTTATGTAATATATAAGCATAGGGAGTGAGTATATATGTTTAACTTTAATGATAGAACAAAATTAGCTATGGAATTGGCAAAACTTGCTGGTAGTGAAATAAAAAGAGTTCTACATAATGAGAATATTGAAACAAAAAGTAAAGGTTTAAATGATGTTGTTACTGTCGCAGATATAAAGAGTGAAAAAATAATTATAGACAAAATACTAGAAGTATTTCCAAATGATATGGTTGTAGCAGAAGAATCTGGTATGGCCAATAAGGAAAATAACGAATATTCTTGGGCAATTGATCCACTGGATGGTACTATGAATTACTCAAGAGGAATGGCCTATTATTGTGTTAGCATAGGCTATTTAAAAAATAATATTCCTGAAGGTGGGGCAATATATATACCAGAGTTGGATGAACTATATTATTGTGAAAGAGGCAAAGGGGCTTATTGCAATAATCAAAAACTAGCAGTATCTAGTGCTTTAACATTGGATAAGTCATTAGCTACTATAGGCTTTAATAATAGATACCCAGAAAAGAGGGATTTCTTTAATAAGATTCATGACAAGTGTATGAACGAAATGTTAAATGTAGAAAAATTATTTTCAACTGCAATTTCTTTATGTTATGTAGCATCAGGAAAGATAGAAGCGCATTTTGAATTATATTGTTTTTTGTGGGATATATGTGTAGGAGCGCTATTGGTTGAAGAAGCGGGTGGAGTATGTGGTACCATAAAAAATAGTAAAATTGATTATAGTAAAATTGATAAGCAAGTCATTATTGCGACTAATAAGAATATCTATAGTGAATTTGAAAATTTGCTTAACGATTAACTTATTACGGTGAATGTAATTGACATCTTGACACAAATAGTGTAAAATATTAGTCAGTTGGAGGAAATAGACTATGAAAAATATGATTGTAATTAATAATTTATTATTAGACTTATTATTAAACCGATTATGTAGTAATGGGTCTATTTTGAGTGCATTTTAATAAATATTAAAAATAAGTAATTCATATAGAGTCAATGCTACATTAAGTGTTGACTCTATTTTTATGTAGAAAGGGTGATTAATATGTATAATTTTAAAGAAATAGAGAAAAAATGGCAAGATAAATGGTATAACGAAAAAAGTTTTAAAGCAATAGATTTCCATCCGACAAAACCAAAATATTATGTACTTTATGAATTTTATAATATTAGCGGCAATCTTCATATGGGACATTTGAAAGGGACTGTTCCAGCGGATGCATTATCAAGAATGAAAAGGCTACAGGGGTATAATGTACTTTTCCCCATTGGTGGAGATGCATTTGGTTTGCCAGCAGAAAATGCGGCTATTAAGACAGGAATTAACCCCGAGGAGTTTGTAAAGAACGGAATGGACAAGGCCATGGAACAATCAAGAAAAATTGGACTGTCTTTTGACTGGGATAGAACAATATGTACTAGTGATCCAAGTTATTACAAGTGGACACAGTGGATTTTTAAAAAATTTTTTGAAGTTGGCAAAGCATATAAGCGAAAGGGGGTTGTTAACTTTTGCCCTAATTGTAAGACAGTTCTATCTAATGAAGATTCTCAAGGCGGAGAATGTGATAGATGTCATGGGAAAGTAGTGCAAGAAGAAAGAATGGTATGGTTTCTAAAAATGAAAGAATATTCAGAAAAACTTCTTGAAAATGTGGATAAGATTGAAATGAATGAAAACTTGAAAGAACTACAAAGAAATTGGATTGGTAAAAGTGAAGGTATGGAAGTTAAGTTTGATATAGTTGACAAAAACAATAAGAAACTTACCTCTTCATCTATATTTACAACATGTATTGAAACAATTTATGGAATAACATTTCTTGTCATGGCTCCAGAGCATGAGTTAATTAATCAGTGGAAAGACTCAATAAATAATTATGATGAAGTTATGAAATATAGAAATCAAACCGCTTATAGAAGTCAGCTGGATAGGATGTCAAATCAAAAAGAAAAAAACGGTTGTATACTCGAGGGGATATATGCAATTAATCCTATTAATGGAAATAAGGTGCCTGTTTATGTTGCGGATTTTGTCCTTGCCAATTACGGTACGGGAATTGTCATGGCTGTTCCGGCTCATGATCAAAGAGATTATGAGTTTGCCCAAAAGTTTGACATTCCAATGATTCAAGTAATTGCTGGTGACATAAGCAGGCAAGCATATGAAAAATATGATTATATAAAAGATAACAGTATTATGCTTAACTCTGAAGAATTCAATAGTATGCCTGTTAAAGAGGCAAAAGAAAAAATAATCGCTAAAGTAACCAAGCTTGGCTTTGGTAAGAAACAGATTAATTATAAAATGCAAGATTGGTCATTTAACAGACAAAGATATTGGGGAGAGCCCTTCCCGGTGGTATTTTGTGATAAATGTGGAATAGTTTCACTAGCTGATTCTGATTTGCCACTTGTACTTCCACATACTGCTGATTATATGCCAAATGAAACTGGTAATTCGCCACTATCAAAGATAGATGAATGGGTTAATTGTAAGTGTCCAAATTGTGGTGGTAATGCAAAAAGGGAAACAGATACGATGCCTAATTGGGCTGGATCTTCTTGGTATTGGCTAAGATATTGCGATCCTCATAATGACAAGGCTTTTGCCGATTATGAAAAATTGAAATATTGGGGAAGTGTAGATTGTTATACAGGGGGAACTGAGCATATAACCAGACATGTTTTGTATGCATTTTTCTGGCAAAACTTTTTGTATGAAATAGGGGCTGTACCTACAAGAAATCCATTCATAAGAAAAATGGGAAGTGGTTTAATACTAGATGATACTGGCAAAAAGATGAGCAAAAGTTCCACTAATGGAGTTTCTCCAATGCAAGTAATAGACGAATATGGTGCTGATGTAGCAAGACTGCATGTCCATTTCTTGGGAGCGTATGAAGATAACACACCATGGACATATGATGGAATAACAGGTATTATTAATTTTATTAATAAAGTCTGGAAATTAAAGGATATTGTAAAAAATGATAAAGTATCATCCAAGCATATTTATGAAATAAATGCCCTTATTAAAAAGGTTACTGAGGATATCGAAAATCTAAAGCTAAATACTGCCATAGCTTCTCTAATGACATTTATCAATGTTATCAAAAAAGATAATTTTATAACAAAAGAAGAATTGAGAATATTTCTAATTCTCCTTAATCCATTGGCTCCTCACATCACAAGTGAAATGTACGAAATGATTTTTGGTGGAAATATAGTTGATGATCATTGGCCTCAATATGAAGATCAATATCTAGTAAAAAAAGAAATAACTATGCCAATTCAAATAAATGGTAAATTTAAAAAGAATATTTTGATAGATTCTTCTATTAATGACGAAAAAGAAATAATAAATATGATTAAATCAACATATCCAAATTTAATTAATTCTGATATTAAAAGAATTATCTATATTAAAAATAAAATAATTAATATTATCTTGTAAGAATAGAAGTATATAGGGCACAGTACCATTTTTGTCAGAACTTACCGCACATTGACATGAGGATATATTAGTGTTATAATTACGTCAGTTAATTAAAAGACGATTCATTCAAAGTAGTTATTTTAATTTCTTAGTAGAGAGCTTATGGTTGGTGAAAATAAGTAAGATGAAAGTAATGAATTACAAGTGATGATTTTAAGTCGGATAGTATCCGTTATAAACAAGAGGTAATAAACTATTATTACAAAAAAAGGTGGTACCACGAGCAATTCGTCCTTTGCAGATGTTTGCTCGTTTTTTATTTCTAGGAGGTGGTTTGTATGGATAGTGACTATTACTATTATTGCTTTGATGATTGTAATTTAATTAACTATACAAATTATTTAGGAGGAAATAAATATGAACAAAAAACTATTTGATATATTGGATGAACGAGGCTATGTTAAGGCCTTAACCCATGAAAAAGAAATAATTGACTTAATCAATGGGGAGCCTATGACATTTTATTTAGGGATTGACCCAACCGCTGATAGTTTGCACATAGGACATTTCTTTGCATTGACGTTATTTAGATGGCTGCAAGACTTTGGTCATCATGGAATCATTTTAATTGGTGGCGCTACTGCCTTGATTGGTGATCCTACTGGGAAAGTTGGAATGAGAAAAATGCTCTCTAAAGACGAGGTTGCACATAATAAAGCAGAAGTTAAACAACTAGTTAAAAGATTTGTAAGAACAGATGGAGATAATCCAGCTATTATCGTTGATAATTCAGATTGGATAAGTGATAAGACGTATATTGACTTTATGCGAGATATTGGAGTTCATTTTAATGTCAATAATATGTTATCAGCCGAATGCTATAAAAAAAGATTAGGAAATGGTGGTTTAACTTTTTTAGAAATGGGATACATGCTAATGCAAGCTTTTGATTTCGTACATTTAAATAAAGAATATGGCTGCAAATTACAAATCGGTGGCTCAGACCAATGGGGGAATATATTGGCCGGAGTAGATTTGTCTCGGAAGATAGGATTTAGCGAAGGCATTAGAATAGATCCATTATTTGGCTTCACTTGTCCATTACTAATAAAAGCCGATGGTGAGAAAATGGGCAAAACAGCTAGTGGTACTCTATGGATATCGAGAAATAAAACTACGCCATTTGATTTTTTTCAAGCGTGGATTAATATTTTTGATGAAGACGTTGAAAGATGCTTATCCTTTTTTACTAGATTAGAAATAGCAGAAATAAAGGAACTTTGTTCTAATGATATTAGAGAAGCAAAAAGAATTTTGGCGTTTGAGGTTACAAAGTTAGTCCACGGTGAGGGGGAAGCAAAAAGAGCACAGAAAGCAGCTAAAGAATTGTTTTCAGGCAATCTAACGACTAATGATATGCCTTCAATATCTTATTCAAAAGAAAAATTAGACATTAACATATTGGATTTATTGGTTGATGTTGGAATTGCAACTTCAAAGTCCAATGCCCGAAGACTAATAGAACAAAATGGTATTAGATTAAACCAAAAAAAGGAAAATAACTATAATAAAATAATTACTGAAAAAGACTTTATAGATAATATATTAATTATTCAAAAAGGTAAAAAAGTATTCCTAAAAATTGAATTAAAGTAATTATAAAAATATATTAAAATATTTGCAGATAATACTATGAATCTAAAAGGAGTGTTGATTATGGTTAAAATAATTGTCTGTTCAAAGAATAAGTCAAAAAATCAAGCTGTAGAAAACGTCATAAAGCAGTTTATATCAAGGTATGAGCTTGAATCATTAGATACAAATTCTGGAGTGTCAGAAACACCAATTGGTGATGAAGAAGGTATTATCGGATGTAAAAACAGAATTGCTGATGCTATAAAACAAAATCCCACAGCCGATTTATATATAGCAATGGAAGGTATTTTGACAAAGACTTTGAATGAGACATTTCTATGTGGTTGGACAGTGGTTTATGATAGAAGTACCACTGAATATTTATATGGTTGTAGTGCCAAAGTACATGTTCCTACTAACATAATTAGTAAATTGTCTAAAAACGAAAGGTTATCTGAAGTTGTTGCTAAATATATGGGCAGTACAGAAGAACAAGTACGAAACTATGGTACTAACGGTATGTTAACTAATGGTTGTTACACTAGGACAAATGAATTCTCGGATTCAGTATTATGTGCCATCTCTTCAAAATATAATAAATTAACTAAAGAATAATTTAAAATATCATGCAGGAGGTACTATGATAGTAAAAAATAACTATAATGAATGTTTAACTAACTTAGCTTGTTCAATAAGAAAATATTTTGGACTGGAATATAAGCATAATACTTTAGATTATATTGATACAATACTCAATGAATATAAGCCTCGGAATGTTGTCACTATTTTGTGTGATGGCATGGGCTCCAATATAATGGATAGAATGTTAGAACAGGATACTTTTCTATTAAGAAACAGACTTAAACCAATAACAACGGTATTTCCTGCTACCACTGTTGCTGCAACAACATCAATGCTAACAGGTCTTAATCCTTGTGAAACAGGAATGTTAGGCTGGGATATGTATTACAAAGATATTGATAAAACTATAAGTGTTTTTATGAATTCTGAAAAAGGTGACGATGAAGGAAAAGTTTTACCAGAAGCTATTGAATATAATAGGACACACATGATACGGAAATCTATAAGTGAGGATATTAACGAAAAGGGCGTGTACAAAGGATATAACCTATTTCCATTTGGTGAAGATTGCTACAAAGATTTAGATGATATGTTTGTAAGAATAGAATCGTTGTGTGAAAATGATGATAGAAAATATATATATGCTTATGATACGGAGCCTGATCATACTATGCATGAAATTGGATGTGACAAAGATGAGGTTAGAGATATTATTGTTGATTTAAATAAACGAATAGAAGACTTAAGTAGCAAACTAAAAGATACCGTCATCTTTGTAATTGCCGATCATGGTCATTGTAATGTCAAAAACTTATTCATAAAGGATTATCCTGATATTGAAGCATGCTTACTAAGAAATACTTCGATTGAACAAAGGGCAGTTAACTTCTTTATTAAACCAGATAAAAAAGACATTTTTGTAAATCTATTTAATAAACATTTTAGTTCTGATTTTGATTTATATTCTAAGCAAGAAGTAATTGAATCTCAACTATTTGGTGATGGTATAGAAAATGATATTTTTAGAGATGCCTTAGGTGATTATTTAGCCGTTGCTAAAACTAATAAAACTTTGCTATATATTGGAAGTGAACTTTTAAAATCGCAACATGCTGGATGCACCGATGATGAAATATTAATACCATTAATTGTTATAAAAACTGAAAAATAATAATAACGGTTGATTAATAATATTTAATTTTCTAATTAAAATATTGATATGAATTCTAAGGTTTGCAGGACAAAAACATGAAATAAAGTAAGAACAGTTTAAATACCTTTGATTTATAAGGAATTAGACTGTTTTTT
>CADCQR010000026.1 GCA_902803685.1 uncultured Erysipelotrichaceae bacterium | reverse complement strand
TTTTTGGAGAATGCGGTCATCCTGTACGGACTACCATTGATTCCGTTGGCAGCAATATATTATCAATGATGTTAGGACTTAGTGAAGCTCAAGAAGGTGTTTTAGCTATTGCTTTTAAGATAGCAAGTGATAAAGGATTAAAGCTTGATGATATTAAAGATTTGAGATTATTACTTCAATACATTGGCGACAATAAAAATGATTTTATTAATAGTTATGGTAATATTACTAGTCAAAGTATAGGTGTTATTCAAAGATGTTTGTTAGCTTTGGAAAATCAAGGCGCTGATAAATTTTTTGGACAACCAGAACTAGATATTCACGATTTAATAGCCGTAGATAATACTGGTAATGGGATAATAAATATCCTTCATTCTGTAGAATTATTTAAATCGCCAGACTTATATGCATCGTTTCTATTATGGCTGTTGACATCATTATTTAACAGAATGCCTGAAGTAGGAGATTTGGATAAACCAAAAATGGTATTTTTCTTTGACGAAGCTCACTTGTTATTTAAGGGAATGCCATCGTTTCGCCTAAAACAAATCACACAAGTAGTTAAATTGATTAGGTCACGCGGAATAGGCTTGTATTTTGTCTCACAAAGTCCTACTGATATACCAGATGATGTTATTTCTCAGCTAGGCAATAGAATACAACATACTTTAAGAGCTTATACACCAGCAGAACAAAAGTGTGTTAAAGTGGCTGCTGATGCCTTTAGGGCTAATCCTGACTTTGATACATATGATGCTATTCTTACTTTAGGAATCGGCGAAGCGTTATTCTCATTTCAAAATGCTTTTGGAGAACCAGATATTGTTAATAAGGGGTATGTATTACCGCCACAAAGCAGAATGGGGGCTATCGATGATATAACAAGGAATAAAGTAATAAATTCGTCTTTGCTTGCTGGAAAATATGATGAAGCGATTGATAGGGATTCAGCTTACGAAGAATTAGATAAATTAATGAAAGAAAAGTTAGAAGCAAAACAAGCTGAAGAACAGGCAAAGTTGGCAGAAAAAGAAAAAATAGCCCGAGAAAAAGAAGAAGCTAAACTAGCTAAAGAGAAAGAGAAGGCTATTAAAAACGATCCAATCAATAAGTTACAAAAGAAAGTTGTTAATAAAGCCATAGACAAGGCTATTAATAAAGGATTAAATAAGCTGTTTAAAGGTTTATTTAAGTAGTGACTATATATTCTAGTTATTATTGAAACAAATGGCAAAATTTAATATATGTTTTGGGAAGGCTATTATGATGAAAAAATATTTAAAAGTTGTTTATGGCACAGAAACTACTAGCGATAAATCGCAATATATGATGGGAGAGTCGAATTTTTGTAGGGAAGAAGATGTTTTAAAATGGCTATACCACGGAAGTGTCCTGTACGATGTTAATATAAGTATTCCTGATGCTGCTCAACATAATGATATGGGGCTATATAGTTCCAACGATATTGAACTGATTAATCCTAGACCAATTAATGATGAATTGGTGTTGGGTTTATATAATAAAAATAAATTATCTAATAGTGAAATTGCACAGGCGCTACTAACTTTATTATGGAGTAATAGGGCTGAGATTGTAAAATACATTATTAAGGATAGAGTTAACTTAAGTAATGTCAATGAATTTGTAGACGTTTTTGAAACTAGTTTATTGATTGATGATTCATCATATAATACTTTGAGTGAATCTGAAAAAGAAATATATGATATACTGAAAGAAATACAAAGCCCTCTTGATTTGTCTTTATATGTTGATAAAGAGATTTATATTAGAGAGATATCAGATGATCCTATAATAAATTTGACTGGTCAATCCGGCTCTGGAAAATCCACATATGCTAAAAAACATTTCAATACTGATGAGTACTTAATCATCGATACCGACGAAATCTTTTCCGAGAACATATTCCCAAGAGCTACCGGAATTAATAGAGAACTTGGTATATATTTTAGAAAAAAGTATAAAGAATTACCAGATTGTGGCAATAACTTTGATACGATATATAAGGATATCTTAGAGTACTGTAAGAAGTTTTCTAAGACAATTGTTATAGATTGTGCACTATTTCATTGCGTGAAAGATGTAGGGGTTTTAAAAGGTAAAATGATTATAATTAGAACTTGCATCGATAACTGTTATGAGCGTTTAATAGAAAGATATAAAAAATTAAATCCAAATTATAATGAAGATGGGCTAAATACATATAAAGAAAGAAAAAAAAGAATATATAAATGGTATAAATATTCAAATATTTTTATAAATAATATAGATACTTTTATAACAAATAAAGAACGCCATCTGAAACAAATAAGGGATAGATTAGTTAATACTGATTTTTCTTTGTTTACCAATAATTGCCTTGGTGGTTTTATATATCATGATTTAGGATTAAAATTTTTAAGCCCAACCATTAATTTAAGAATTAAGCCAAAGGAGTTTATTGCTTTTGTTAGTGATTTAAATTATTATTTATCTCAGGATGTTGTTGAATTATTGGATGATAACAAGAGCTTTCCGGTAGGAATTATTAGTGGGAATAGCAATCACATTCCAGTAACTATTAATTTTGAGCACTATTTAACATTTGATGAAGCTATAAAGAAGTGGAATGATAGAAAAAAAAGAGTCAATTATGATAATATTTATGTAATGATGGAATATTATGATGGAATTCATAATGAAGGCTTAATTACAGCATTTGAAAAAGTCCCATATATAAATAAAATGATATTAACACATAAAGATCATAAAGAATATTTTACAACAGCAATACATTGCTTTGATAATAACTTAAATATGAGTGAAATTGGCGGTAAGATCTTCAGATATGATGGTTTATCAGGTAAGAGATATTATGATGAATTTGATTATGTTGATTTTTTTAATAAAAAATAATTTCTGTTAGAGAAAAATTATTTTAGAATAGAGTTGTTTTCATGGATAAAGAAGAATTGCTATCAAATTTAAATAAATTACATACTACTGAATTAGGAGTCGTTAGAATTATAAAAAATACTAATTTAATATATGATGATGTTATTCAATATTGTAGAAATATAATTTTAGATAAAAGTTGTTATATATATAAAAAGGGGAAAAATTGGTATTGTGAATTAAATAATATAAGAATTACTATTAATGCATATACTTATACTGTAATTACTGTTCACGTAGTACAGTGCAATAATGTATAAAAAAATAAGCTAGACGTGAGCTTATTTTTTATGATATTTGCTTTGTATTCATTAATAGATTACTAAATGTTCTATATGATCCAAGACCTGTAAATATTAATATCATTATAAGGTTTCCCATGTAACCTCCTACATTAATATAACCCTTGCTCATAAGCGAATAAAGATTAAAAAATATGTAAAGAGCATCACCACTATGACCATCGGCAGATAGTTCTTGCATTATTTGAATTGTAGTAGATATATTTACCGCCAATACGGTCATAATAATCATTATAATTAAACAAGTTATGATTCCTTTTTTACTATTGTAACCAGCAAATTTTTCATATAAATATACTGTGCTGATTGCCATAACATATCCTGATATTGATGCAACAAAGCCAAGTTGACTAAGTAAAATTATAAGCGCCACTCCAATTAGTGAGCCTAAAAGCGCACCAAGTATTCCCTTTGTAAAATTTTCTGACACTGATGTTGAAACATTTGGTTGTGTATTATTTCCTGAATTAATTAACTCTGTACCACATTGCCTACAAAAATTAATGTTATCTGTAGTTTCATATCCACAATTTAGACATTTCATATAAAAAGTTCCCCCTTTTTTCCTCTTTGGTCTTCCACTAAAAACCAGTCAAATTATATCATAGATTCTTTGATTTGTCAATTTGCATAACTTTTGGGATTGTGTATAATATGATTAACTTGTGATAATGTCTTAAGTATTGACTTGCGAAAATGTCTCAAAAATATATAATATTCCACTGAGGTGGAAATATGA
>CADCQR010000025.1 GCA_902803685.1 uncultured Erysipelotrichaceae bacterium | reverse complement strand
TCCTATAAAAATGATTTAAAGGTATATGCAACATTTTTAGCAGAATACAAATTAACAAAGGTAGAGGATATAGCCGCTGATGATATCGAGAACTTTATAAAGTCAAGGAGCGAAGACGATGAAATAACAACGATAGCTCATAACTTAACAGTTATTAAAAATTTTCATAAATACCTTTTAAGACAAAAAATAGCTAACAAAGACGTATCGGAATATATTGAAAGACCAAAATTAAGAAAAGCCCTTCCTAAAGCATTAAGTATTACAGATGTTGAAAAACTATTAGATATTAAGCTAGAAAGCGCATTTGACTATCGTAACAAAGCTATGCTAGAATTGTTGTATGGCACTGGAATTAGGGTAAGTGAATTAGTTAATATCACATTAAATGATATGGACTTTAATAATTGCATAATAAGAATAATGGGAAAGGGCAGTAAAGAAAGAATAGTACCACTAGGTGAATATTCTATGTACTACATAAATGAATATTTAAATGTAAGGGATTCTCTACTAAAGAATGATAAAACATGTGATAAATTATTCTTAAATAATCATGGTAAAGGTATGACTAGGCAAGGCTTTTTTAAAAAACTAAAACAAATTTTAAAAAGTAAAAACCTAAATACAGATGTTTCACCACATACTTTGCGTCACTCTTTTGCTACCCATCTATTATCTTGCGGAGCTGATTTAAGGAGTATCCAAGAAATGTTAGGTCATTCTGACATATCAACTACCAAAATATATACAAAAATAAGTGACGAGCAAGTAAATAATGATTATGAAACATATCATCCTAGAAGCCATAAAGGAGATTGATTAATAATGAGATTCAAAAGAATTTTTTTGATTATACTAGATTCCTTAGGAGTAGGTGAAGCTCTTGATGCAGTCAATTATAAAGATAATGGAGCAAATACCTTAGGGCATATAAATGAACATTGCGATTTATTTATACCTAATTTAAAAAAAATAGGATTTTTAGATACTATAAACATGTCTGATAACAAGCAAACAGAAGCTTATTATACAATTGCTAAACCAGCAACTGCTGGTAAAGATAGTCAATCTGGAAATTATGAAATTTTAGGTATAAAAAACACTATACCTTTCAATACCTTTAATCAAGGTTTTCCGGTCGAAATAATTAATACAATAGAGCAGGTAACAGGAAGAAAAGTACTAGGTAATAAATGCTCTCACATAGATACTGACATTATAAATGAATTAGGTGATAGACAAATAAGCTATGGTGCATTAATTGTTTACACATCTGCAGACAGCGATTTACAAATAGCGGCACATGAAGACTGTATACCAATTGCTACTTTACATGAATATTGTAAACGAATAAGTCAAATATCCAAACAAAGTAACTGGAGAATAGGGAGAATAGTTGCTAGACCTTTTGGTGGCACATCGGGCAAATATAAATTAATTAATAGTGGTAGAGTAGACTTTGCTATGGATCCTCCAGAAAAAACAATATTAGACAGTCTTAGTGAAAATAGCTATAATGTCATTGGTATTGGCAAAATTAATGATATCCTTAATAAAAAAGGTATTAATAAAATTATAAAAGCTAATAATAATGCGGAAGCAATAAATAAATTATCAGATATAGTAGATAAAAAATTTACGGGTCTATGTATTACCAATTTGCCAGACTTTGATAGTATGTATGGTCATGCAAGAGATGTCGAAGGCTATGGTCAAGCAATAGAGGAACTTGATGTTGAAATTCCAATTATACTAAATAAGCTAGAATTAGATGACTTATTAATAATTACTTCAGATCATGGAAACGATCCTACTTTTGCTGGAACAGATCATACCAGAGAAAATGTACCTGTAATTATATATAGTAGAAGTTTTAAAGAGCCAAAATGTTTAGAAGCTTTTGAAACATTTGCCAATATAGGAGCAACAATTGCTGAAAACTTTGAAATAGAAAAGCCAAGCATTGGTACTAGTATTTTAGAACAATTAAAATAATAATAAGGAAGGTGTTTATATGGGTATAATTGTTGTAGGTGGAGTAATTGAAAAAGATGGCAAATTTCTTTTAGTACAAGAAGCAAAAAAGCCGTTTAGTGGGCAATGGAATTTACCGGCAGGACGCTTAGAGATTGATGAAAGCGTTTTTGATGGGGCAAAAAGAGAAATAGAAGAAGAAACCGGATATAAAGTAGAACTAACAGGAATTGTTCAAATAAGTAATAAAACATTAATAATTGAATCTTTAAACGTCAAAGATAGTCTTATTAGTATTATATTCTCTACTAAAATTCTCTCAGGCGATATTAACTATAATCCAAGTGAGCTATTAGCTGTAAAATGGTTTACTTACGATGAAATATTAAATATGAAAGATAAATTAAGAGGTAGCAATTGGATTATTAATGCTATTGAAACAGTAAAAAATAACAAAGTACAAGATATTAGTATTATACAACTTGCATAGTAAAAGAAAAACGTCTTATATTTTAAGACGTTTTCATATACTAATTAATCATTAAGATTATCTAATATCTCCTCTGCCATCTCATAATCAAAATTTATAGAAGGGCAGAAACTATTACAAATAGTATTAGATGTAATATCACCATTATCTCCTATAGTACTATTCTTACCAATTTGTACAGTAGGTAGAGTACAATTACCTAACTCATTATTATAACTGCATCCACGTACAGTACAATTAATACATACGTTTCCAATATCAGATGTAATATCATTCTTTAAATCATTCATATAAATGTCTCCTTATATATATTTACTAATAGTATGAACACATATATATAAATTTATGTATTAAAGACTTAAATAGTGTATAGATAATAGTTATATATAATAATTAGTTAAAGTGTATATAAATATTTATTCCAAAGAAGAAGTTGACATAATATCAATTATAGGAAGTCATTTCCTATGGCCATAGAAGAAGTATATAAGGATAATTACTATACTTTCCTAGATTGAATTTCTGCTATTTTATCAAGAACTTCTTTAGCATTATCTTCATTTATTACTGTATATCCTAATTCTTTTAGAGCTTGAACTTTAGCTGTATTTAATTCTTGAGTACGACTTAATTTTTCTTCATTTTTTTTCTCAATATCCTGTTCAAAGCGTTTATGAGAATCTGTTAATCTAGACCTAGAAGCGCCTCCATTATTATATAAGGTAAATGCACTGAAGAAAATACTTTCAAAAATAAATTGTTTATCCCTGTTATATACAAAATCTAGAGGATTTGTATATCCTAGTGATTTTGACATGTACGCTAATATATATTTTAACTCTTCATTAGTATCCATACTATTTAAAAATTGATATAAATAAACTAATGTATCAAAAGTATTGCTGTTTTTATCTGCAATTAATTTTTCTTTTAATAAGTTTATGATGTCTGACAGTAATTCCTGCTCTTTTTTGTTTAAACCTTTTAAATCTGTAAGAACTTCTTTACTCCCTGCATCTTTAACACCATCATTTAATCTACCCTCTACTTCGATGATATACTCTCCTGTTATCTTTAAATTAGCTAAATCATTTACTGATTCGATATTCAATAAACTTAATATTTTAGCTGCTTTTTCAGTAGGCCAGTTATTTAAATCATCAATAGCAAGATAGTTGTATAACATTTGCCTAGAAACCCCTAAATACTTTGCTAAACGAACCTTACTTATTCCCAATTGAGTAAGAGTATTGTTCAATTCTTTCATGTTATAACCTCCTACTACAATTATAGATTTTTATATATAAATAATCAAGTGTAAATTGACACATTTTTAATTTACATCATTATATAAATTTAAAAAAATAAAAGTCAATATACCCTTCAACAAAAGATATGATTACCTGTAATATTAAGATAATTAAAAATACAATAAAGTATTTTTTCATTAAACGTTTACGTGATATCTTATTTTTATATTTTAATATAATAATTACATAACTTAATGAGTAATAAAATAATATAGTTAATAATATTAGCTCTATAATGTTAGGAAAAGCAATTATTAGACTATATATAATACCTTTAAACTTATAAATATAAATTAAACTAGATATAGAAACACCTAATGAAAATATTTTAATTAAATATAAAATAATTACTATAATAAAGCTTATAATAAAAATAGAAAAAATATAAAAGCAACTACATAAGAATATATTATTAATAAGGTTATTCCTTATTAATAGACTAAGCACATACTTATTATTATGTAAGCCATCAATATAAGTTGTTACTTGAGGAGAAATATCCCCTTTATTAATAAGCGCTGGATATAAAAGTCCTAAAACAAATGTAATAACAAAAATAAGTAAAATAATTATAAGTCTTTTATTAAATTTAATCTTTCTTAGTTTCATACTAAATAATATTCTAAATGCCTTCATATTATTTTACTTTTTTTATAATTTAAATTATAATTAGTAAGAGGTGATCATGGTGAGCAATAAAGCAATAAAAATAATGTCAATATTTTTGGTAATCATAATGATTGCAGCATTTGTACTACCGTTAGTATTAAGTTTAATGTAAAAAAGGTATTAATCAGTAATACCTTTTTATTTTTCAATATATCCTTCAATTTCTGGTAAAATATCCTCTATTACTTTGTCAGGTACATGATATTTATTTACTATGTCGTTAATTCTCTTTGTATCATGCGATAAATATAACATAAATAAACCAGCTACCCTATTTGCTATTTTTTTTTCTAAACTTATTCTATCAATGCTTGATATATTATACTTTTCTGTCAACTCATCAATAGATGTTTGTTCAAACAAGTATCTAGTCAAAGCAGAACTTATTAACGTAACTTGTCTATTAAAATCTCTTATATGTACTTTAGTCCAAACTTTCATAAAATCGAACCTCTCTTGACACAATATAATATCATACATAATAAAAAAAAGGAAGTCTTACTTTAAAAAAGGGTTATTAAGAAACTCCTGCCCTAAAGTTGACTCCATATCATGACCTGGATAAATTTTTATATTTTCATCATATTTTTTAATTTTATCAATACTATTCTTCATATCAGTTGCATCTCCGCCTGGCAAATCAGTACGACCTATAGAACCATTAAAGATAAAATCACCTATAAACATGCAGTTTTCCTCTTCAAAATAAAATGTAACAGAATCTTTAGAATGTCCCGGAGTGTAAATGGCTTTAAATTTAAAGCCACCTAAAGAATAACATATATTTTCTTCTAGATTCGATTTTTTAAATATCTTAATACTTCTTTTTGTTAAAAAGTTTCTTAGAGCTCCGATATGATCAAAATGCGAATGCGTTATCAATACACCAAGTACCTTACATTCACCAATTGCTTCTTTTATTTTAGCAAAATCAGCACCAGGATCAACGATTAAACACGCATCATTTTGTATCAATGCATAACAATTGGCTTCTAATGGCCCAACAACTATTTTTTTAATTTCCATATTAATCCTCCTGATTTAAATATTTAGTTACATATACATAATTGTAATTACTATCTAGTTTAAACACATAAACATATTCACCACTTCTTAAATAGCTAGGTAAGCTTTGTCCATCACCAGCAAGATATTTTACTTGTTCATATAGCGTAATTGTTGATTCTTTGCTGATAGCTTTTGTAAGTTCTTTAGTGACACTATAAGTCGTCGTGAAATATTGATTACATCTTCCTTGAACATATTCTCCACGTGATTCTATATACTGATATCCAACAATGCAATTTTTTCCAATTTGAACATTATTAGGCACAAAATTAGTATTCTCTCCAAATAGTTTCTTATATTCGACTTCTATAGTTTCCTTTTTAAAAGCATTTGGGACATATTTAGAATCATTAATAGGACAGGTAAACGGTATTAGTACCGAATCATCAAATCCATCGCATTTAGATTCATAAATATTTCCAATGGGAATTGCTCTATAAGCTAAATACATCTTTAATTCGTCATTTAATTCAAATTGGGCTACATCTTCTCGGATATTAGTTTTTACTTTGCTATATAGATCTTGAACAATAGTAGAATCTAATTTTAACTCTTTTTCTTCACCCATGGTACTAACAGGACTAGATAGGTTATTTAATCTTTCTATTGTTTGTGTATTTGTATAGTAGCTATAAGCTATATAGCCGGTCATGCATAAAATTATTAAAAAGAAAAATCTTGCTAAATAATTTTTTGTTTTAATAACATACTCTTGTTTTGGTGGACTTGGCGTCTCCTCCACTTGCTTGCGTTCTTCTTTTGATTTTTTCCATGCTGGAATCTCTGTTTTAGGTATTTCTTTAGGTGCATTCTCTGGAGTTAATTTATAAACTTTAGCAGCTGCTATTGTCTCATTGCCGTCTACTACAGGTGTTGGCACTTGATTGTTAGTTAAAACTGGAGTTTCGCTTGCTACGGTTCCTAAATCAACGTTATTATCAATATTTGAATTTCCTACCCCATTATTATTCATTTTATCACCTATCCTACTATAAAAATTATAGTAAAATTTTTACTATTTTACAAGTCAAAACTTATCACTAAAAAAGATACATGAAATATGTATCTTCTACTTTTTTTTCTTTTTCTTTTTTACTAATTTCTTCTTTCTAACTACATTTTTCTTTTTCTTCTTCTTCTTCTTTTTCTTTTCAACAGAACCCATAACGTTTTCTGTAATTTCATTATTTTCAGTTATTAATTCATTATCAATTTGCAAATTATTATTAACAATTTCTTTTTTGTAAATATTTTCTAATATAATGATGCTAAGAACTAAAAAAATACTATAAATAAGTGTAGAGAAATAAATAATATTAGAATACACTGTTTCTTCGGTTAGTTCAGTAAAAATATAATTACCTTTATACCTAATATAAATAATTATATTGATAATGAAATAAAGTAGTATTAAATAAAACGCTTTAAAATTATAAATCCTTTCCAAAAATAATTTGAAATTCAATTTTTTTTCTAGAAAAGTATTGTTAGTTTTACTATTCTTTCTAATAATCTTCAAAATTGATATCAAGGAAAAAGCAAACAAATAAATGCCACATATAATCGTAGTATATTTGCTATAGATTGTATATAAAAGAAGTAAACTAATCATTAATAATGTCCAATTTGTTATATAATCAGATTTTTGAATAATCACATAATTACCTTTTCTAATTATTTTCATTAATAATCCTAATATTAAGAATAAAGCAACATAGATAGTGATTTTGGCAAAATTTAGTTTAATATATTTCATTTGAATATTATTAATTTTATGCCCAATTTTATTATATTCTAATTGGATTTCTTTATATATTAGCTCATTTAGTTCTTTATCATTATACTTTTTTAATTCTTTCTTAGAACGAAGTAAAGTGAAAGTACGTTGATCTTCACTTAATGATTCTAATTTTTTATAAACTGTAGTATAGTCCTGCATTCCTAAAATAGCTTCAGACTTAAAATTGTTCTTAGCTAGTTCCTCTTTGTAAAGCAAATAATGGAATGGTAATACTCTTTTCATTAGTTTTCCAAGCTCTACTTCATCATATTCTTGTAATTCATAAACCTGTTTCTTCTCATTCAATTCATAGCATTCATTAAAATAGTTGAAGTTGCTTCTCGACATTAGCAATTTGTATTGTCCATATGTATCAACTGATATCTCATTTATATATATATTATTAAATCCTTTATTTTTGAGTCCTGTATAATATAAATCAAAAAGAGTATTTTTCATCAATATTAAAAGAATAAATTGTAAACAAAAAAATAGGATATAAAATCGTTTTGTACTAATCAATTCCATAGCTTTTTTTAAGTACTTCTTAAAATTCTTCATTTAGACACCACTACTCCATTATACCCGTCATTACAAATTATATTATAGCGCAAAAAAAACACCTTTAAAAGGTAAAAAATACAAATTTTAACGTTTCAAAATTAAATGCTAAATTGCTAAGATATTTTGTGTTATAATCAACTTTTTTAAATTGTTGTATTATTTACTATTCCTAATATTTCATTGGCAATATCATCTAAACTTTTATTCTCTGTTGTTACTACATTAGTACATAGTAGCTTATTGGTATTGTTCTTCATAAAGTATGTATTTTCTTGTAGCATTTTATCATCGATGTGGCCTTCTCTTAATAGTAACCTTTCTTCTAATACTCTTAGTGACACTTCATTATCATAACTTGGAAGAAGTAATATAACATGCTTAAATCTATGACATAATTTTTCAATACAATAACGCTCAATTACTGTATCATATATAGAATGTCCGGCGCCAAAACTAACAATTGAAGGTGCTGATAAATTGGTTAATACATTCGTAGTTAAAAAGAACTCAAAATCTTTAAAATAACTATAATTTCCACGCTGAGCATAAAGCGAGGCTAATTTTATACAATCATCAAGATCTATCTTCGGAAACAAAGTAATCTTTTCTAATCTATCTGATATTGCAGATTTGCCACAACACATTGGTCCAATTATTAAAATTGATTTATCTAAAATATCTTGGCTTATATCACTGCTACAGAAATCATCCCATCTTTTTAACTGTTCATAATACATCATAATTTCCTTTTTGATTACTTCGTATTTCCTATTATCATTAATATAAGTATTAATAGCCTCATTAACATATTTTTTCGGTAAATTATTAAAACCTGAAGCCAGTGAGCATATTAAATCTACAATCTTAGCTTGCTTATTCATATTACCACCAACAATTACTTATTTTTATTTATATAACATATTCTTTTGATATGCCTTAGAATCAGTCTAAGTGAAAATATTAAAATACTTCCACAATATAAATCACTCAAAATCTGTTCCCTAGTAGAAAAATAATTATGTGTTAGCATAGGCTTATATCTTATTGATAGTACTTTTAAAATTTTGATATCAGAATATTCTAAAATTTTATGACGTTTTTTTACCTGTGAACAGTAAAAAAATTTACAAGAAGAGTTAGACGTTGTACATCCACTCTCAGATTGATGTGGACACAATCTACAACAACCATTAATATAAGGCGATTTATTACAGCGTTGGACATAACACTTATTATTTTTAAAACCACAGAAATTTATATTTTTCCAATAATTATCAATTTGTAAACAAGTTGCATCATAAACATATGTTAATCGCTTACGACGATTCTTAATATTTAAAGCCTCTATGATATTTTTTATTTCTGGATTATCTGACTCGAATTTTGTAAAGACAAAAAGGAAACTTTTGTATAACCATACTTTATTATAAAAATTCTTCAAATCTTTATCACTATTAATACTAATTTTTTTTATAAATGACGTCAAATTACCACTCCAATAATTATTCTTCTTTGCCTTCGATATTGATACTATATTTAGAGGCCAACTCATTGATTTTATTCTTAATTTGTTTAGTACTTTTACTATACATCTTTTGCCTATAATCATGTTTAGTAGCAAATTTTCCTTCGAAAGAATAATTATATATCCCAATAGCAGCATTGAAACAATGATTTAAAATACTAACACAAATATTCAAAATTTCTAAAAAAGTAATACCGCTTTCAACATTACATTTACCATTTTTTAATCTTTGGATATGTATTTCCTTAAACTCCTCATTTTTACAATCTATAAATTCTCTAATTGCTTCAATTTCTATAATCAAACTTAAATCTAGAGAAGTAAATAAATTCATACACGTGTTTATTCCCTCCTCTGTTATACCAAACATGACATTCATTTCTTCTTGGGCTGAAGAAGAAAACTTTATATCGTTTTCATTAATTCTCTCTGCTGTCTTTCCTAACCTATAAGCATAATCTCCAATCTTTTCAAATTCAGATTCAATACTAAAGAGAGCGGTTACTTTTTTATTATCATTTTTAGTTAATGCTATACTTTTTAAGCTAGCCAAATATCTTGCTATATTTTTTTCAATCTCATCTATGTTGTTCTCTCGGGATTCAACTTTTTGTAATTTTTTCAAATTAAACTTCTTTATTAATTCTATACTTCTAATGAAATTTTTATTAGCAATTCCCAGCATTCTTGATATAACATCAACACTATTTGATATAGCAATACTAGGCATATTTATAAATCTTTTATCTAATTTATTCAAAATAATTAAATGTTCAGCATCAGAATCATCATCTGTATCTTTGGATTCTTTTACTGTAATAATAGTTAACTTTTCCAGTTGATTTAAAAACGGTAACAAAATAATTGTAGAGCAAACATTAAAAATGGTATGGAAATCTGCTATTCTTCCCATGTCAACAGTACTATTCCAAAAGGCAAAGCCCACAAAATATTGATATGAATAAATTGCCATTAAAAAAATAATAGTACCAATTAAATTAAAGTATAAATGTACAGCTGCTACTCTTTTAGAATTAGTATTACTACCAATAGATGCTAAAATGGAAGTAACACAAGTACCTATATTTTGCCCTAATATAACAGGAATTGTAGTTGCATACGTTATTTTGCCAGTTGTAGATAAAGCTTGAAGGATACCTATCGTTGCTGAAGAACTCTGCACTATAGCTGTTACAATAGCTCCTGCTAATACGCCTAATATGGGATTAGATAGTTTTTTCAAAATAGTGGCTAAAATAGGTAAGTTGCTGAATGAAGATGCAACATTCATCATTAACATCATACCAGTGAATAATAATCCTAACCCCATAAAAAGACTGCCTATGTCTTTTATTTTTTGCTTTTTAGCATTATTCATAATAATCAAGCCCACTACCAATAAAATGGGAGCAAAACATTCTGGAGTAAAAAGACTAACCCAACTGTCTCCACTTATACCAGCTAATCGCAAAATCTGTGAATTCATAGTAGTACCAATGTTTGCACCCATAATAATAGGTATTGCGTTTTTTAATTTCAAAATATCCGAACCAACAAGCCCAACCACTATAACAGTAGTAGCTGCTGAACTGTGTGTTACAACAGTCAACAAAAATCCAACAACTAATCCTTTAAATACATTATTAGTAACATTCATCAAAACCTTCTCTAATTTGCCACCAGAAAGTTTTTTTAAATTATCACTTAATATTGTCATACCATAAATTAGTAAAACCAGGCCTCCCAATAGCTTAAGTATAGATATTACCAGTCCCATAAAACACCTCATTAACACAATTATTATATCACAAATAATTACATTAATAATCATTTATGAGAATAATATGATGCGACTCTAATTAATTGCTTTGTTTATAGCACTAATAACCGCTAATAATAGTGATTTTTCTGAAGTCTTACCCTTTCCTATAGCCCAAATACTCTTTTTTTCATAACTAATATTTACATATGTAATTGTATATTGATTGCCAATTTGCTCACTGTAATTTTCTAGCTCTATAGAGTAACCAAGCTCATTTAAACTGCTTAATATAATATCAGTTATTTGAGTACCATTCTTACTAATTTCTTTGATACCATTAGTATCATTTATTTTTATTTTCAATGTCATATCATGTTTGCTTGTCTCAAAAGAACAATCTATTAATTCTAATGTATCAGACCTATTTTCATAATTTTTAATGAATTCTGTAAATAAGTCATCATTATTTAATTCTTTCTTAACCTCATCAGACACAACTTTGATAAATTTGCCTACATCTTTTTGCATTATTTTAGGAATATCATATCCGAATTTTTCCCTTAATATATATGCAACACCACCCTTACCGGACTGACTATTAATTCTTATAATAGGTTCATATTGTCTATTAACATCAGCGGGATTAATAGGAAGATATGGTACTTCCCAATATCTTTTTTTATTAGTAGAAATATGCTTTAACCCTTTAGATATGGCATCTTGATGTGAACCCGAAAAAGCTGTAAATACAAGTTCTCCTGCATAAGGATGACGTGGTCCTACTTTCATCTTTGTACATTTTTCATATACATTTTTTGTTTGAACAATGTTACTAAAATCTAATTTTGGATCAACACCTAATACATACATATTCATTGCAATGTTCATTATATCAGCATTACCAGTTCTCTCGCCGTTTCCAAATAATGCCCCCTCTATTCTATCAGCGCCAGCTAAAAGGCTCATCTCACTAGTTGCTACACCAGTTCCTCTATCATTATGAGCGTGTACACTAACAATGACATTTTGACGGTCATAAATATGCTCACACACATATTCTACTTGATCAGCAAATACATTAGGCATAGCACATTCAATTGTTGCTGGTAAGTTAATTATTGGTTTTGACTTTGTCTTTCCATGCCATACTTTTAAAACACTATTTATAACTTTTACAGCATAATCAACTTCTGTAGTACTAAACGATTCAGGGGAATACTCAAAACGCCAATTAGTATTAGGATATTTTTTTACATACTCAGACATCAATTTGGCACCATAAACAGCAATATTTTCCACTTCACTTTTGTTTTTAGCAAACACAATATCTCTTTGTATTTTTGATGTAGAATTATATAAATGTACGATAGCATTCTTAACCCCTATTAGCGACTCAAATGTTTTATCAATTATTTCGTCGCGAGCTTGTGTTAATACTTGAATTGTGACATCATCAGGAATCTTATTATTTTCTATTAAATATCGAGTAAATTTAAATTCAGTATCACTAGCTGCTGGAAAGCCAATTTCTATTTCCTTAAATCCAAGCTTAATTAAATAATCAAAAAATTCCACTTTTTCTTCTAATGTCATGGGATCTGGCAAAGCCTGATTACCATCTCTTAAATCAACACTACACCAGATTGGTGCCTCAACAATTTCATTATCAACCCAAGACCTATTTTTGGGCTTTTTCCAATCATAAAGTTTTTTGTACTTATTATAATTTTTCATATTTCCTCCAATATATAAAAAAGAATATAAGAGAACCTACATAATATAGAGATTCTTATATTCTTCTATTCCACTTAAAAGTTTAATGCAACAATAAAATCTCTATATTAAATTATAATAATAGAGATAAGAGTAACATAGCTAAAAATAAATTGTTTATACAAAGATTAAACATATTAGCCTCCTCTTAAGTTAATAAAATAATAACATTAAAATTTAAAAATTGTCAAATTAATATGACACTAAATATTTCTTTTCTTTAACCAAGCATTTGCATATGAACATGAAGCTTGGACTTTATATCCTCGAGAACTTATTTCTTTTACAGCTTTACCGACTAATGTTGAAGCAATACCCTGCCCTCTTAATTTTTCATCAACAAAAGTGTGATATATATCATATTCAGTTGGGCTGATTTTTTTAAATTCAACCATTGCTAAAATATTAGAACCCTCTTCTATATATATCATATTGTCAGCAATCTTTAACTCATTACCCACGATTTTTTTTACCTTTTAGATATAAGCTAAAACACTTTGGGCATAAAGCTCTATATTCAACAGAAGCGTCACTGCCATCAATAAATATATCATCTCCAACTGTTGCAAATATTCCATTAACAAATCTGGCATTAAATATAGCTTTATTATCCCCACATTCACATAACACTGATGATAGTTCCTCCATGCAATCAGAAACCTCAACTAATTTTTTACTAGCTTCAAAAAGTTCTCCACGAAAGTTGGTCTTTAATCCGTAACAGATAACATCAACATCCATGAAATTAGCGGTATCGCGCAATTCTTGTACTTGTTCTGCAGTAAGCAACTGTGACTCATCAACAAAAATATATTCAACACCGTCTTCAATCCATTCGCGCCAGTGATCTTTATAAGAGCCATCAGGGGTGATCAGTAAATCGACAGTTCTTTCTAAATTTCCCAGACGAGATTGTATTTTATTACCAGCCTTTGTATCTGTACTCGGCTTAGTAACAATAACTTTTTTCCCTTTATCCTCTTTTTTAAATACACTCATAAGCAAATCAATGCTCTTACCACATCCCATTGCTCCATAAACAAACTTTAAACTTCCCATAATTACCTCCTACCTCATATTAAAGACTAGCAAACAAATATTAAAAAGGCAATAAAAAACATTAATCAATGTAAACCTAAACTGCCGGTGAACCAACAAAACTTTTTTGATTTGTTTGAAAATACAATAATAATAGAACACCTGTTATTAAGAAACAGCTTCCTAATAGTTTTGTCAAATACAAAGTTCTTTTTTCTTCACTAACACTAACATAAGAGTTATAATTTCTTATTAAAAAATAAATATATATAATAAGAGTCACATTTAAAGTAAATTCAAATATTTTATTAGCAGAATCCATATAGTAATTATCTTTCTTATTAATATATTCTTTAATCAAAGAATTACCACTAATATTCATAAATGATACAAAAGCAAAGACTAAAAATAGAAAATCTTCAAAATTTAACTGTTCAATATCTTTATTTAAATTTCCTGTCATATCATCCCTGTAAATCATAGTACATATATGATTTAGTCCTAATAGATTATATGATAGATATTAAATATATATCAAAATTTAAGCAAAAGAAAACCCTTAAGTAAGGGTAATTAACATTATGGTAGCCTGTACGGAATTCGAATCCGTGAATGTTACCTTGAGAGGGTAATGTGTTAAGCCTCTTCACCAACAGGCCATATACATCATAATTGTACAAAAAAAATAGTTTTTTTGCAACTATTTTTTTAAAAAATCCTTATATGCATTTAAAATACCATCAACATAGGCACATCCCATGAAACAAACTACCGAATCTTTTTCGTCTTTTAACATATCAATAGTTGGAATAGATATAATCTCAGCACCAGGAATTCTATCGGTTATAGTCCTAGAAGTAATTCCAGGATAATCTCTTGGATCTTCCCTATTACAATCTATTTCCGTTAAATATGTCTTATCAGCAATGCTTAAGGCATCGACAAATTCATCCGTAAAGTCTTTGGTTCTAGAATAAGTGTTTGGAACAAAAACTACTACTAATCTTTTATTAGGATACTTCTGTTTTACTCCAAGCAAAGTGACTTTTATTTCTGTAGGATGATGGGCATAGTCATCCACAATAATACTATTATTTACTATACTAATAGCAAATCTTCTTTTTGCATTTTGAAACGTCTGCATAGCATCTTTTATATCTGAAACGCTAATACCTATATATTTACACATCATAATAGCAGCAGCTGCATTCATAACCATATGCTGACCAAATAAAGGTATTTCAAAACTATCGACCAAATCTCCTTTAAAATATAAATCAAACTTTGAACCCGTCTCTAATAATGTAACATTTTTAATTACTATGTCATTATTATCGTTAAACCCAAAGAAGTAAACTGGAGTTTTGAAATTAATCTTTCTTATATTTTCATTGTCTCCATTAGCAATAATCAATTCTTCTGTTTGATTAGCAAAAATTTCAAAAGTATTAATAATATCATTAATATCTTTATATATTTCCATGTGTTCTTCTTCAATATTAGTAATTATAGAATATTTAGGATGATAAGCTGTAAAATGCCTGTTGAACTCGTCAGATTCTACTACAAAATAATCACTATCGTTCGAAACATTGCCATCACCAGCACCAATAAAATAATTACAACCCACTGTCTTTTCTAGAATATGTTTAATCATTGCAGATGTTGATGTTTTTCCATGTGCTCCAGCTACACCAATGCTCTTAAATCTATCGATTATATCACCAATAATTTCATTATACTTTTTTATGGTAATTCCAGCTTCTTTGACTCTTTTAATCTCTGGATGGTCTTGAGAAAATGCTACACTATAAGTAGCGATAGTATCTTTATCAAAGTTATATGATTGATCATAATAGATAGGGATATTTCTTTGCTCTAAACCTTCTTGGGTAAATTTGTGCCCTTTGGCATCGTCGTACCCAACCACAGTATTACCAAGGTCATATAATATTTGAGCAAGCGTAGACATCCCTGCACCTTTTATTCCAATACAATAATACTTCATTCTAACACACCTTCCTATGCATATTATAAATTATGCGTTATATCCAGTAAAGTTTAAAAATATTCATTTTACATCTATTTACATGAAATAAATGTTATAATTGTATTGGGTGATAATTATGAAAATATTAATAACGTCATCTTCTAGAGATGAAATAGCTGAGGAATACCTAAAATTGTCTGATACTGTATGTGAACGAATAATAGAATTAAAAAAAGATATAGAGTTAGTATTTGGAGCTGCAAATACTGGTATGATGGGTAGATGTACAAGGTATTTCGATAAAGTTTATTCGTACACAGTAGAAAAATATGTCTCAATGCTAAAAGATATAAATAGTACCAAGGAATATATTTTAGAAACATCATTTGATAGAACAAAAGAAATGTATAAAGAATCAGATGTTATCCTAGTACTCCCAGGAGGTACTGGCTCTTTAGCAGAAATATTTGGAATAATAGAAGAAAACAGAAGTATAGATAATCCCAAACCAATGATTATATATAATTACAATCACTATTATGACAAAGTTATTGAAATAATAAATGATTGCATTACTAACAAATTTAATTCAAATAGTATTACTGATTACTTTTATATATCAGATGATTTAGACATAGTAATGCAAAAAATAAAAGATACAATTAAATGATGTATCTTTTATTTTCTACTTATTTTCATTTGAATGTTCTGCTTTTTCTGCTTTTCTTTTATCTCTACACTCTTTACATCTCTTTGGCTCATTATCTAAACCTTTTTCTTTAAAGAATGCTTGTTCACCAGCAGTAAATACAAATTCGTTACCACAATCTTTGCAAGTAAGTGTCTTATCTTGAAATTCCATGTTTACCTCCTTATAGAATTGGACTCTTAGTGAGTAATATAATTCCAATAAATAAAGAGGAAATATAGTCATAAAAATCCAGTAAAGTACCCTTTACAAAAATAATAATAACACAAATTACCTTTATTAGTAAATATTTAGTTAGCTTTTTTTATTGATTTTACATTTTAATCTATCTCTTTTTGAATATATACAACCGCAATAATCTTGTCTATATAGATTATACTCTTTAGAAAGCTCTATACTCCGCTTATATCCATTTTTCTTCTTAAAGTCAGAATACAAAAATGTCGACTCATATTTGTTGTCTAATTCACTACCAATTTCATTTATCCATTCAGAATTCTTATATGGTGATAAAGATAAAGTAGTTGTAAAATAGTCAAAATCCAGCTTACTTGCCAATATAGCAGTCCCTTCAAGCCTTAACTTATAACATTTATAGCATCTAATCCCACGTTCTGGTTCATTTTCCAGCCCCTTACTCATTGCAAAAAACTTATCTGGATTAAATTTTCCATCAATTACATCAATACTATATGTAGTATTAAATTCTTTAACGAATCTTTTTACTTCATTAATACGCTTATTATATTCAGTTTCTTCTGTAATATTAGGATTATAAAAATAGATTGTAACTTTAAAATGATTCGCTAATCGTTCTAAACACGCAGATGAACATGGTGCACAACAAGCGTGTAACAATAGTGAAGTCCCAGCGGGAATATTTTCAATCATCTCTTCCATTTTTAAATTATA
Source organism: uncultured Erysipelotrichaceae bacterium (assembly GCA_902803685.1). The sequence goes on along the minus strand of CADCQR010000025.1, from coordinate 1,534 downwards.
GTTCACATAACTCACCCCCAAAGAATACTTAAAAAAGCGGTATTTTAATCATCATTTTTTGGTGTTGTCGCATACAATGCACGTACTTTTCTTCCTCTATGACTAGTTCTTAGTGATTCCGCTATTGTATTTAACTCATCAGTTAACTGTGATTCAATAGCAGAAAGACTTATTTGTTTTTGTAATGCTTCTTTATATCTCGCTATATTCTGCGAAATGTAATCATCTTCTAGCTGATTTCTTTTTTTCATATAGTCACCTTTTGGAGAATAGATAAGGGAATCAACATGCTTAAAAACCTCTTTATCCCACCAACCATAACCAAAACATCTAGGCAATTGAGATTCTGGCTTATATGCAATATCGCCTATAGTATATACGCAGCACTTACTTAAAGATTCAAGATATTGGTCTCCTAGTCCTAAATTTACTACAGAACTATTTAAATCCAAATATGGTGTAACATGACGACTTAAATAGGTATTAGAAGCAGACTTAATCTCTGCCAACAATCTATTATCGGTATCCTCGGGTATATCAAAATAACTGGCAAACATCTTAAATTTTGCATCAGTAAAAACAAGATATTTTGCTTCATTAGACATATCAAAATAACCTAATTTTAAACTATCATGACATTGCTTAATCCTATTATTGACTTTTTCTAATGCCGCAGCCTCTATCTTAGCACCATCACCTGCGCTCAAATTATGCAATTTTTCTATCTCTTCAAGTGTCATAGGTCTTTTTAAATCGTTAAATCCAAAGCGTTCTCTTAAAACTGCTACCTCATTTTCATCTAAAAAGCCAGAGAACTTAGAAGTTGGTTGATTTATTATAGATTCTACCGCAATCATTGCTTCATCTTCGTAATACTCATCAGAATTAGTTCTTCTCTTATTATATTGTCTTAAATAATCTATTGCAAAATAAATATCAAACATTTTTATCACTCCATCTACAATTTAATATCATAATATTTCTCATAAATTTCTTTTATATAAGCTTTTTTTATTGCTATTCTTTTTTTTATCAATTCGATGTCGTTCAATACTTTAGCCGTTTCTTCCAGTAGTTCTTTTTCACTTATATTTATTCCACTACTTTTTTTAATTTCTTTTCTGTCCTTTATTAACATATACAACTCCTGGATACATATTACTTAAACGTTCCACCAATCTTTCGATTTCATTGTCACATTCAGCTTCTTCTTTTAATAGTTGCTCTTTTCTTGTCATAGCAGCAGCTAACTGACTTGCTAAATCGAGTTTCCGTAAAATAGACTGACGTATAATGGCATTTTCTTCAGAATGTCTCAAAAAATCATCCATAGGATTTTCACTTAATGCAAGAGCATTGTGTGAAGAATCATCTGTATCACTAACAACAAAGGGGATAAAGCTCCGGAATTAACGTATTTAGAACCAAACTGATACTATTCATGCCCTTTTCTCCTATATTTCTGACAACCATTAATCGTTTCTTTGACTTAAATAATAAATCTCTAAGTGTATTTATATCATTACTACGTAGG